>NZ_JBYSYM010000013.1:155429-185898 GCF_058783375.1 Acidovorax sp. FW305-C-20-28
GGGCACCAAACACATAAAAAGCCGTTGCATTCGCAACGGCTTTTTTGTTTTCGGCTGCGCCTCTTCATGGCCCTGGCGCGCGGCCATGCCCCCCCCCCCACAGCGGCACGCGCAACCTGCGCACCCATCGCCAAAAAGACAACGCGCCTTCGCAGCCGCGCCCGAAGGCACGCACGCGAAGGCGCGTTGTCATGCAGACACAGCACAGGGCCGCAGCCCTGCGCCCCATCGGTCCTTACTTGCGCAGCAGGTTCTTCAGCACGTTCTGCAGACGGCGGGCCGTGGCCGCATCGCTGCCGCTGGCCAGCACCTTGGCCGCGTCCTGGCCCCAGGTCTGCTCAGGCGCAGGGTCATTGCGGCGCGTGAGCAGCTGCAACTGCAGCAGGCGACGCGCAGCAATGTGCTCGGCCGGCGTGGGCACCTCGGCCGCCATCTCCAGGCGCAGCAGCGCTTCGGCCGCATCGCCCTTGGGCGCAGCCGACAGGGCCTGCGTCCATGCGGTGCGCACCGCCGGCGTCACGCGGCCACCCAGTTCCTGGGCGCTCGGGACCTGCGCGGCATCGCGCTTTTCCCAGGCCGAGAGCAGTTGCGTAAGGGCCTCGCCATGGGCCTGGGCCGCCAGCTTCTTCAGGGCCAGCTGGGCGTGCTCCATGGCATCGCGCTGGGCACGGAAGGCCGTATCGCCCAGGCGCGGACCACGGTCTTCGTAGGCCGGACGCTCGCGGTCACCAAAGCGGCTGCCGCGCTCACCACCACGATCGCCGGGACGGCCATCGCGCGCGCCACCACGGCCCGCATCACCCCGGCCACCGTCGCGGCGTTCGCCCGGACGCGCGCCCCGGCCCGGGGCCGCAGGCGCATCCTTTTTCATGCCAGGGCGGTCGTCGCCGCGCACCGCCACCACGGGGCGGGCCGGCTTGGGCGGGGCCACGGGAGCGGGCGCCGCAGCAGCGGCCTCACCCTCGGTGGCCGCACCATCGGCCGGCGCTTCGCTGCCGGCATCGGCGGCCTGTGCGGCTGCGGCCGGTTCGCTCTTCGGGGCCGATGCTGCAGCCGCCTCGGCCGCCTGGGCCTGGCCACGCAGGGCCGCTTCGAGGGCCTGCACGGCGGCGCGGATCTGCTGCGCATCGCCCGTGGCGTTGGCGGCCTCGAGCGCCTTGGAGGCATCGAGCACCACACGGTCGCGCGCGCTCAGTTCGGTCTGGACCTTCTCGCGGTCGGCCGACTTGCGGTTGAAGGCTTCGTCGATGGGCTTGCGGAAGGCATCCCAGAGCTTCTGCTCGTGCTTGCGGTCCAGCGGCACGGTCTGCGCCTCGGCCTGCCAGCGCTGCTGCAGCGCCTTGACGGCATCGATGCGCAGAGCGGGTGCAGCGCCCAGCGCCACGGCCTCGTCGATCATCGCGTGGCGGCGTGCCAGGCTGTCCTTCTGCGCGGCGTCCAGCGGCGCACCGGCCGCAGCGATGGCCTGCTTCCACAGCGGCTGCAATTCGGCAAAGATCTTCTCGCCCACATGGCCGCCTTCGCGCCAGCGGTCACCGAACTGGTAGAGGGCGCGGTTGATGGCTTTCCAGTCACCCGAGTTGGCGTGCTCCTGCGTCCAGGCCTTGACCTCTTCGATCAGTGCCAGGCGCTGGGCCTTGTGCTCGGCGGCATCGGCGCGGATCTTGTCGAGCCAGGCTTCCACCACCTTGTGCGCGGCATTGCAGGCTTCGTCGAATTTCTTCCACAGGCCGTGGTTGGGCGCACCGCCCTGGTCGGCCTGCTTCCATTGCTCGCGCAGGGCACGCAGGGTTTCCTGCATCTTGCGGCCACCCAGGGCCTGGCCCTCGGGGCGGTTGAGCAGGCCCTCGGCCTTGGCCACGAGGTCTTCGCGTACCTGGTCGGCGCCCCAGCGCTGCCAGCCTTCGAGCTCGCCAGCGGCCACCAGGGCCGTGTGCACCTGCTGCTCCAGCGCGGCATCGATGTGCTTGCCATGGTTCTTGAGCACGGCGCGCAGTGCAGCGGCCGCACCGGCACTGGCCTTGCCATGGCCTTCGGCGGTTTCCTTTTCGAGCACCACCAAGGCCTCGCGCACGGCCTGCACGGCCTTTTCGCGCACTTCGGGGTCGACCTTGGGCTTGTTCTGCGCACGGGCCGGCTTGGCCGCAGCACCCGGAGCAGCGGCCGCTGCCGCAGCAGCCGCCTCGGTGGGCAGGCCACGCGCCACGCGCAGTTCGTCGGCCCATACGGGCACGGGCGGCAGCGGGGCGTTGGTGTCCTCGGCCGCAGCAGCGGCCTGGGCCACGGCGGGCTGGAAGGCATCCCACACCACCAGCAGCTGGGTGCGCGAGGCATCGAGCAGCGGCGGGAAGCGCGCCTCCACGCTGGCCCAGCTGGCGTCGCCGGTCAGCTCCTGGGCCTGCTCCTGCCAGCGCGCCACGTCGCCGCGCAGCAGCTCCAGTGCGGCCTGTGCGTCACGCCAGGGCTTGGTGGACAGCACTTCGATGCGCTGCGCCAGCAGCACGGCGGCTTCGCGCTGCACCTGCACGCGGTGCTGCAGGTCTTCGATGACCTTCACGCGGTCGGCCACCTGCACCTTGAGCAGGGACAGCGGCTCGCGCGACAGCGGCGCGCCGGCCTTGGCCGCGTCGCGCTGCCAGGCCAGGGCATCGGCGATGTTGAGCTTGGGCGCGGCCAGCAGGGCCTGGGCTTTTTCGGCCCACTCGGCGGCAATGGCTTCCTGGCCCTTGGCACGGCGGATTTCGTCGAGGCGCTCGCGCACGGCGCGGGCGGCGCCCTTGTCGCGGCCGCTCAGCTCCTTGAACACTTCCTGCAGCTGCTCGGGCGCCGGCTGGGTGGCCAGCCAGTCGCGGATGCGGGAGGCGCGCTCACCCGAGGTGGCGGCAGAGAAGGCGCCGCCGGTCAGTGCATCCAGGGGATGCGCCTCTTGGGTTTTGGCCGGGGCCGGATTCACTTCAGGTGCGTCGGACATTTTGCTGCGGGAAAAAAATGGAAACATGGATCCAAAGGATTACGAACGGCCATCCCTGCATCCGGGTGGACGCGCAAAGCCCCCAGGGCTTGCGCCAACCCCCAGCAGGTGCATGGCAGAAAACGGGCTATTTTCACCGGGTTCGTGCAGGCGGGCCACCAGCCGTCCTGGCGAGGGGATTCCTCGGGGGAAGTCCTGTCCAGGGCCACCCGGTGCGCGGGCATCTGCACCCTGCCTTGCAGGGTTGCGGCGTCTCCCCGGGGCCTGTGCCCGCTCTGGGAATTGCCCCCATTATCTATATATATGCGGCAAGCCCCCATTCAATGGCTTGAGGCAGTTCAACCCGGGCCCATCCAGGCTTGGCCGCAAGCACGGCGGCAAGCCGTCAGCATGCACCTCCCCAGCCACGGCAGGCGCTGGCGCACAGGGCAAAACACCTGCCCACAAACGAGAAAGCCCGGGGGACTCTCCGAAGTGGACAGTCTCCCGGGCTTGACGGCTGACACAACGGTCTTTTGCCATCGTTTCGCACTGCGGAGATGAAGGTCCGCTGAGCGAGGAGGCAAGGTATTGCCTCCAGGGGGTGCCGTGGAAGTTTCATCTGCTGCACCGCGGCACTGAATGCCCATCGGCGGGAGAGTTCGCTTCGTCTGGCGATGCCTGAAATCAACAGGCCACTGAACCTTACCAAAGTCGCTTCGGGACCTCAAGCCGGTTTTGCAATGGGTAGGAAAAAGCCGATTGAATTTGACATCGCGGCGTCATGGCCCTCTGGTGCACACCGCCGGCCTTCCGAGGGAAAAAACCCAAAAACCTGTGTTTATTAACAGATTTTTCATTACAAATTCATCTAACATTGCAATTTGTTAGTATTGACTAGCTATTTGGTGACCTCCTAGAATCCGCCAGCCTCAAAAACGGCTAGTAAAAACCCCAACCCCGCTGCCGAACCCGGCTAAGTCAACTCACGGCCCTCTTGCTTTTTGCAGGCCCTGAAATTGATGGCGTACCAATCCAGGTGATACGCCTGATCCTGCCAACCACCCCGTGGTTGCAGGGCCTCAGGGAAGCGCCCCAGAAAGGAAGAGCTATGACAGCGTCAGGAAAAGTGGTCTCGGGCGTGCGAACCTTCGCCGCCGACGTGACCGAAGGTTTTCTTGAAATCACCCACAGCAGCTTCGCCCTCATCGGGCTGACCGTTGCATTCATCGCAATCGCACTGACCGCCCGGCCCGACCTGCGCCAGGCTGGAGAAGAAAGACTCATGAACTGGCTGCAGGCGCGCCAGGTCGCCGTGCTGGGCATGCCCATCGAGCCCGAAGCGAGCGAACGCGCCACCGCAGGCAACCCCAAGGACCTGCCCAAGGAGCAGGCGGCCGTGGCCTTCTGGCTGAGCAAGAAGTACCGCGTGGCCCCCGAGCCCCTGAGCGTGCTGGTGGCCGAGGCCTATGAGCTGGGCGCGCGCAACAAGCTCGACCCGACCCTGATCCTGGCCATCATGGCCATCGAGTCGAACTTCAACCCTTTCGCACAAAGCGCCGTGGGCGCCCAGGGCCTGATGCAGGTGATGACCACCGTGCACACCGAGAAGTACCAGAACTTCGGCGGCCACTTCGCGGCCTTCGACCCCGTGACCAACCTGCGCGTGGGCGTGAAGGTGCTGCAGGAATGCATTGCCCGCGCCGGCTCGCTCGAAGGCGGCCTGCGCTACTACGTGGGCGCAGCCAACCTGCCCGACGATGGCGGCTACACCGCCAAGGTGCTGGCCGAGCATTTCCGCCTGCGCCAGGTGGCCGGCGGCCGCGCCATGCCGACCAACCCGCCGCCCACCCTGTCCACGCAGGCACCGGTGCAATCGGTGCCCGCCTCGGCCAAGCTGCCGGCATCCGCCTCGCCGGCCAGCGGTGGCAGCGACAAGGTGGCCTTGCTCTCGCAGCCCTCCTGACAGATCTGCGATCCCGGCGCAGTCGGGCGCTGCCTGGGATACACTACGCAGGTACGCAACTGGCGATAGGCGCAGCCCGCAACCGGGTTGCCGCTGACGTGGAAACCGACAAGGGCTGGCCCCTTGTGAACCACTGGGGAGCGTGCCGCGCGGGTGCCATGCCTGCCGCGTTCCGCCGTTCGCCTGGGCAGCCCTTGTTTCAAGGGACACAAGTTCATAGGACTGCCACACCATGTACGACCGCAATATTCTTGTCGAACAGACCGACCCCGAACTGTTTGCCGCCATCACGGCCGAGAACGCCCGGCAAGAGCACCACATCGAGCTGATCGCCAGCGAGAACTACGCCTCTCCCGCCGTGATGTGGGCCCAAGGCACCCAGCTGACCAACAAGTACGCCGAGGGCTACCCCGGCAAGCGCTACTACGGTGGCTGCGAGCATGTGGACGTGGCCGAGCAGCTGGCCATCGACCGCGTCAAGAAGATCTTCGGCGCCGAAGCTGCCAACGTGCAGCCGCACTGCGGCGCATCGGCCAATGAGGCCGTGTTCCTGGCCTTCCTCAAGCCCGGCGACACCATCATGGGCATGAGCCTGGCCGAAGGCGGCCACCTCACGCACGGCATGCCGCTGAACATGTCGGGCAAGTGGTTCAACGTGGTCTCCTATGGCCTCGACGCCAACGAAGTGCTGGACTACGACGCCATGGAGAAGAAGGCGCACGAGACCAAGCCCAAGCTCATCATCGCAGGTGCCTCGGCCTACAGCCTGCACATCGACTTCGCACGCTTTGCCAAGGTGGCCAAGGACGTGGGTGCGATCTTCATGGTGGACATGGCCCACTACGCCGGCCTGATCGCCGCGGGCGTGTACCCCAACCCCGTGCCCCATGCCGATGTGGTCACCTCCACCACGCACAAAAGCCTGCGCGGCCCACGCGGCGGCATCATCCTGATGAAGGCCGAGCACGAGAAGGCCATCAACAGCGCCATCTTCCCCGGCCTGCAAGGCGGCCCGCTGATGCACGTGATCGCCGCCAAGGCCGTGGCCTTCAAGGAAGCGCTGGAGCCCAGCTTCAAGGCCTACCAGGAACAGGTGATCAAGAACGCACAGGTCGTGGCCGAAACGCTGACCGCACGCGGCCTGCGCATCGTCTCCGGCGGCACGCAAAGCCACGTGATGCTGGTCGACCTGCGCGCCAAGGGCATCACCGGCAAGGAAGCCGAGGCCGTGCTGGGCTCCGCCCACATGACCATCAACAAGAACGCCATCCCCAACGACCCTGAAAAGCCGATGGTGACCAGCGGCGTGCGCATCGGCACCCCCGCCATGACCACGCGCGGCTTCAAGGAAGAAGAAGCCCGCGCCACGGCCAACCTGATCGCCGATGTGCTGGACAACCCGCGCGACGAGGCCAACATCGCCGCCGTGCGCGCCAAGGTCAATGCGCTGACGGCCCGCTTCCCGGTCTACCGCTGATCGACAGCGGCGCCGCGCGACCATGAAATGCCCCTTTTGCAGCCACCAGGAAACGCAGGTCGTCGAGACCCGGGTGTCTGAAGAAGGGGATTTCATCCGCCGCCGGCGCCAATGCGGCGCCTGCGACAAGCGCTTTACCACCTACGAACGGCCGGAAGTGAACTTCCCGGCCATCGTCAAGAAGGACGGCCGGCGCATCGAGTACGAACGCGGCAAGCTGCTCGGCTCGTTCAACCTGGCGCTGCGCAAGCGCCCCGTGAGCACCACGCAGATCGACAGTGCCATCGAGCGCATCGAGGAAAAGCTGCTCAACCTGGGCCAGCGCGAGGTGCTCTCCAGCCGCATCGGCGAGCTGGTGATGCGCGAGCTCAAGAAGCTCGACAAGATCGCCTACATCCGCTTTGCCAGCGTGTACCGCAGCTTCGAGGACATCGACGATTTCCGCGCCATGGTGGACGAGGTGCGCAAGTAGCAGCCGCCTGCAGACTTTGCGGCGCTGCATGACAATGCACCAGTGAAGACCCGCCATTTCCTGCAGCTGGTGCTGCTGTCTGCCCTGTGGGGCGCCTCCTTTCTTTTCATCCGCGTCGCGAGCCCTGTGCTCGGCCCCAATGTCATGGCGGCCCTGCGCATCGGGCTGGCCACGCTCACGCTCATGGCGCTGATGCGCCTGGCCGGTGAGCGCTGGCCCTGGCACCACTGGCGCGAACTGGTGGGCCTGGGCGCGCTCACGGTGGCCATTCCCTTCCTGCTGTATTCCTGGGCTGCGCTGCACCTGCCCGCGGGCTACAGCTCGCTGCTCAACACCATGGCCGTGCCCTTCAGCGTGATCGCAGCGGCCTGGCTCAAGGAGGATACGCTGAGCACACGCAAGTGGCTGGGCTGCCTCTGCGGCTTTGCGGGCGTGGCGCTGATCGTGCAACTGGGCCCGGTGGCGCCCACGCCGGCCCTCCTCATCGCGGCCGTGGCGTGCATGGTGGCCTCGGCCTGCTACGGCGTCTCCACGCCCTGGATGAAGCGCGCCACCACGCGCATGCCGCCGCTGGCGATTGCCGCCGGCATCCACGGCACGGCCCTGCTCATGCTCACACCGGGTGCTGCCTGGAGCATGCCCGAGGCGCAGTTCACGCCCGGGGCGCTGGCGGCCGTGGCGGTGATGGGCATCGTCACCTCGGGCCTGGCCTACTGGCTCAACCTGCGCCTGCTGGCCCAGGTGTCGCCCGTGGCCGCCATGAGCAGCGCCTTCATGATCCCGCTGTTCGGCGTGGCCTGGGGCCATTTGTTCCTGGGTGAGGCACTGGGCCCAGGCATGCTCTGGGGCGGCATGCTGGTGCTGGTGGCCACGGGGCTGGTCACCGGCTTCAACCCGCTGCGCTGGCTGGGCGCGACCTTCCAGCGATCGTAGGAGGCTGCCTACAGGGCCGTTCGCCCAGGTCCGGGGCGGCCCGCCCTGTCGCCTGCCGACAATCAGGGCATGGACCAGCCGCCCCACCCGACCGCAGCCACCGCCCATCCCGTTCACCGCGCCCCCCTGCAACCCGAGCAGCCCCCACCGCAGCACGCCTGGCAGTTCTTTCGCGCCGGCGGCGTGGACCAGGTCATCATCCAGACCGGCCAGGACATCGCCCACCTCGCCGAACTCGACCAGAAGCTCTGGGTGGCCCTGGCCTGCCCCACACGCGGCATCGAGTTTGACGAACGCACGCTGGACCTGATCGACACCGACCAAGACGGTCGCATCCGCCCGCCCGAATTGCTCGCCGCCTGCGCCTGGGCCTGTGCCCGCCTGCGGGACCCCGAGGAACTGGCCCGGCCCGGCGATGTGCTGGAGATCGACGCCATCCACGATGGCACCGAGGAGGGCGCGGCGCTCGCCGCCGAGGCCCGGCGACTGCTCGCCATGGCCGGCCGGCCCGAGGCCACCGCGATCGCCCTGGCCGATGTGCTGGAGCGTGGCAAGCAGCTCAGTGCAATGCGCTTCAACGGCGACGGCATCATCACCGCCGACACGGCCGGCGACGACACGGTGGCGCGCGAGGTCATAGTCCACATCATCAGCGTGCACGGCGGCATTCCGCCGGCCACCGACAAGCAGTTGCCCGGCATCGACCGCGAGCGTGCCGAGGCCTTCTTCGCCGACCTGAACCAGCTCAAGGCCTGGGCTGCCCAGGCGCGCGAGGCCACCACGGGCCTGGCCCTGGGCGAGCGCACGCTGGCCGCCACCGAGGCCATGAACGCCGTGGCCGCCAAGGTCGAGGATTTTTTTGCCCGCACGCGCCTGGCCAGCTACGACCCGCGCGCGGCCACGGCACTCAACCCGTCGCTGGAGGAGTACAGCGCCATGTCCGGCAAGGACCTGGGCCTGGCCTCGCCGGCCATCACCACCCTGCCCCTCGCCCCCATCACGCCGGGCGGCGCCCTACCCCTCTCACGTGGTGTGAACCCGGCCTGGTCCAAAGCCTTGCGCAATTTCCGCGAGCGCACGGTGGAGCCCCTGCTGGCCCGCACCGATGCCGAGAGCCTGACCCAGGACGAGTGGCAGCTGATCCAGAAGGCCCTGGCCCCTTGCCAGCAGTGGCTGGCCGACCGGCCCGCCACCCGCCTGGACGCCCTGGACGAAGAGGTGCGCGAGGCCCTGCTCGCCGGGGATGCCGAGCAGCGCGTGATGGCCCTGATCGCCGAAGACGAGGCCGAAGAGGAGCACAACCAGCAGGCCCTGGCGCTGGAGAAGCTGCTGCGCTTCAAGCAGGGGCTGCTGGAGCTGCTCAACAATTTCGTCTCGTTCTCGGCCTTCTACCAGCGCCGGGGCGCCATCTTCCAGGCCGGTACGCTGTACCTGGACGCGCGCAGCTGCGACCTGGTGGTGCAGGTGCCCGACGCCGCGCGCCACGCCAAGCTGGCCGGCCTGGCCAAGACCTACCTGGCCTACTGCGACTGCACGCGCAAGGGCCACAAGATGGGCATCGTGGCGGCCTTCACCGCAGGCGACGTGGATTTTCTCTTCGTGGGCCGCAACGGCGTGTTCTACGACCGCGACGGCAACGACTGGGACGCGACCATCACGCGCATCATCGAGAACCCCACGAGCATCCGCCAGGCCTTCTTCTCGCCCTACAAGAAGTTCGTGCGCATGGTCGAGGAGCAGGTCGCCAAGCGCGCCTCGGCCAGCGACGCGCGCGTGCAGAAATCCCTGGGCACGACGGCCGGCACCCTGGCCAGCACCGACGCCAAGACCGCGGGCGGCACGGCCGGCAGCCTCACCACGCTCCCCGGCGCAGCGCGGCGCACGGACGTGGGCACCGTGGCCGCCATCGGAGTGGCACTGGGCAGCATCAGCGCGGTGCTGGTGGGCATCTTCGGCAAGTTCGTGGACCTGGGGATGTGGATTCCCCTGGCGATCCTGGGCATCGTGCTCGCGATCTCGGGGCCGAGCATGCTGATCGCCTGGCTCAAGCTGCGCCAGCGCAGCCTGGGGCCCATCCTGGATGCGAGTGGCTGGGCGATCAACGGGCGCATGCGGGTGAACACGCGGCTCGGGGGTTCTCTGTCGCAGACGGCCAAGGTACCGGTGAATGCGCGGCGCATGCTGGATGATCCGTTTGCGGAGTCGCGCAGTCCTGTGTGGGTGGCGCTGGGGGTGTTGGTGGCTGTTGTGGTGGTTGTGTTCGTGGCCTGGCGGGCGCATTGGCTGGATCGGTGGGTGCCGCGGGTGACCGTGACGGCTCCCGTGGCTGCGCCGGCTGCGGTGCCTGCGTCTGGGGCCAGTGGTGCGGCGGCTGCTCCTGTGGTGGTGGGGCCGGCGGCTTCTGTGGCTGCACCGGCTCGTTGAGTTTTGGGGTCGTTTCAGTTGCATGCCTTCGCTGAGGGCAGAGGCCGGGATGTGCGCCCGGACTCCGATCTCAATCAAGGCACGCAGCAACCACACCAACAAACCAAAGATCACCGCCCCCGAATCAAATCCGCCACCTTCATCCTCTCCAACCCCGCACTGCTCCAGAACGACCCCAGGCTCTCCGCCCGCTCCAGCAACAACTTCTCCACCAACGGCTCGGCCGGAGTAGCCAGAGGATCCACCAGCAGCAGGTACCGCGGCTCGGCCACATCCGCCGCATCGGGATCGCTCGTGGCGTCGTTGATCTGCCCGACCCAATCCAGCGAGACCAGTGCATCGAGCACCGGCTCCAGCTGCAGCACATCGAGCCGCAGCAGCAGTGCCAGCTCGCCCGCGCGCAGCCCCTTTTGCGCATGGCGGCGCGCCAGGTACAGCTCCTGCAGCACCTCCACCGCGAGCTGGAAGTGCCAGCCCGCCACGGTGCCGCGCCGGGCCACCCCGGCCAGCAGGCTGGGCAGGTAGGCCGTCACCACCGCGCCCAGCAGCACGATGACCCAGGCCACGTAGATCCAGACCAGCAAAATGGGCAGGGTCGCAAACGCGCCGTAGACCACCGAATAGGTGGGCACGTTGCTCAGGTAGATGGCCAGCACCCGCTTGGCCAGCTCGATGCAGACCGAGACGAACAGGCCCCCGGCCCAGGCGTGGCGCCACTTCACCGGGGTGTTGGGCACATAGTGGTACAGCGCGGCCATGCAGCCCGCCAACACGAAGAACTGGATGGAGTCGAACAGCAGCTGCACTCCGCTGGGCAAGGCCCGCACCAGGCCGCCCGAGGCCGACATGACGTACGAAGTCACCGCCAGGCTCACGCCCAGCAGCAGCGGGCCCAGGGTGATGGCGGCCCAGTAGATCAGCACGCGCTGGCCCAGGGGGCGCAGGCGGCGCACGCGCCAGATGTCGTTGAGCGTGCGGTCCATGGTCAGTATCAGGGCCAGCGCCGTGGCCAGCAGGATGCTGAAGCCCGCCACGCCCAGGCTGCTGGCCTTGGCCGCGAACTGGGTCAGGTAGCCCAGCACCTGGCGCGAGATGCTGTCGGGCACCAGGCTGTCCACCAGCCAGCGCTGCAGCACGTCCTGCACCTTGCCGAAGATGGGGAATGCGGTGAACACCGCCAGTGCCACCACGAAGAAGGGCACCAGCGCCAGCGTGGTCGTGAAGGTCAGGCTGCTGGCGGTCAGGCCCAGGTGGTCCTCGCGAAAGCGCTCGCGCAGGGTCTGGGCCGTCGTTTTCCAGGGGAAATGCGACAGCTGCGTGATCAGCGCTTCGATGCGCAAGGCTACAGTCTGCAGGGTCAAGGGCATGGCCGATATGATCCCAGGTCCGGGAGAGGACCACGGGGTGTTGTGGAACGCTGGCTGCATCGCAGGGATGCGCCAGGCGCATCCAGCACGCATTGTGGGCCCAAGCGCGGCGCAGGCCACCAGCGAAAATGGACAGCCTGCCAGCCGTGCCCCCTCTTTCCATTCGTTGTTACCTGACCTGCCACCGATGACCGCTCCCCTCCCCGTCTCCGACCATGCCATCGCCGCCACCCGCTGGGCGGCCACCGGCAGCGTGATGGCGCTGATCGTGCTGTGCCTGGCCTGGGAGCTGGTGCTGGCCCCCGTGCGCCCCGGCGGCTCGTGGATCGCCCTGAAGGCGCTGCCGCTGTGCATTCCGCTGGCCGGCCTGCTCAAGAACCGCATGTACACCTACCGCTGGGTGAGCCTGGTGATCTGGCTGTACTTCACCGAAGGCGTGGTGCGCGGCTGGGGGGACAAACCGCCCTCGCAGTGGCTGGCCTGGGCCGAAATCCTGCTGTGCCTGGTGCTGTTCACCGCCTGCACGCTGCACGTGCGGCTGCGCCAGCGCAACGCCAAGGCCATGGCAGCCATGGCGCCACCCCCAACCCAGGAGGGGCCGGCACAGGCCCCCGTGGCGTGACCGCTCCACAGCACACACGCCCACCACAACACCCGCCCACGCCCCTCCATCCACGCTGCGCTGCGCCACCAGGCAACAGCAGCCCCTGACGCCGTAGACGAAAGGCCACCGACATGACCACCAACACCCTCCTCGACACCCTGCGCACCCTGGTCGGCCCGGCCAACGTGCTGGCCGATGGCGACCTGACCGCCTGGGAGCAGGACTGGCGCCGCCGCGTGCGCGGCAAGGCCCTGGCCGTGGTGCGCCCGGCCAGCACACAGGAAGTGGCCGCCGTGGTCAAGGCCTGCGCCGCGGCCGGCACCGCCATCGTGCCGCAGGGCGGCAACACCGGCCTGGCGGTGGGCTCCACGCCCGACGACAGCGGCACGCAGATCGTGCTGAGCCTCACGCGCCTGAACGCCGTGCGCAACATCGACACCGACAACCTCACCATGACGGTGGAGGCCGGCTGCATCCTGCAGAACCTGCAGGACGTGGCGCAGAACGCGGGCCTGCTGTTCCCCCTGTCGCTCGCGGCCGAGGGCAGCTGCACCATCGGCGGCAACCTGGGCACCAATGCCGGCGGCACGCAGGTGGTGCGCTACGGCAACGCGCGTGACCTGTGCCTGGGCCTGGAGGTCGTCACCGCCCAGGGCGAGGTGTGGGACGGCCTCAAGGGCCTGCGCAAGGACAACACCGGCTACGACCTGCGCGACCTGTTCGTCGGCAGCGAGGGCACGCTGGGCATCATCACCGCGGCCACGCTCAAGCTCTACCCCGAGCCTGCGGCGCGCCTCACGGCCTGGGCCGCCGTGCCCTCCATGGAGCACGCCGTGGCCCTGCTGGGCCTGGCGCACAAGCACCTGGGTGCAGGCCTCACGGGCTTCGAGGTCATGGGCCAGTTCGCGCTGAGCCTGGTGGGCAAGCACATGCCGCAACTGCGCGTGCCCTTCCTGGGGGACGAGAACGCGCCCTGGTGCGTGCTGCTGGAGAACTCCGACAGCGAATCCGAAGAGCATGCGCGCGCCCGCTTCGAGGCGCTGCTGGAGACCGCCTTCGAGGCCAGTTGCGTGACCGACGCCGTGGTGGCCGAGAACCTGACCCAGGCCCAGCAGCTGTGGCACATCCGCGAGAACATTCCGCTCGCGCAGGCCGAAGAGGGCCTGAACATCAAGCACGACATCTCGGTGCAGATCTCGCGCATCCCCGCCTTCGTGGCCCACACCGACGCCGTGCTGCGCCGCGAGATCCCGGGCGTGCGCCTGGTCAACTTCGGCCACCTGGGCGACGGCAACCTGCACTACAACGTGCAGGCGCCCGAGCAGGGCGACCCCAAGGCCTTCCTGCGCGACCACGAGGAGCATGTGCACCAGCTGGTGTACGACGCGGTGGCCGAATTCGGCGGCTCCTTCTCGGCCGAGCACGGCATCGGCGAACTCAAGGCCGACAAGCTCGAAAAGTACCAGTCGCCCGTGGCCCTGTCGATGATGCGCGCCGTCAAGCAGGCGCTGGACCCACAGGGCATCATGAACCCCGGCCGCGTGCTCAAGCACTGACAGGAGCATCCCGCATGGCGACCTCCGTGAACGTCCGTCCCGTCACAGCGAGTGACTATGCAGCATGGCGCCCGCTCTGGGACGGCTACAACGCCTTCTACGGGCGCTTTGGCGCCACCGCACTGCCCGAGCACATCACCGCGAGCACCTGGCAACGCTTCCTCGATCCCGCCGAGCCGGTGCACTGCCTGGTGGCCCAAGAGGGTGAAGGCAGCAACGGCACCCTGCTGGGCCTGACCCACTACCTCTACCACCGCAGCATGACGCGCATCGAGCCCGTGTGCTACCTGAGCGACCTGTTCACCCGCGAAGCGGCACGTGGCCGCGGCGTGGGACGCATGCTGATCGAAGCGGTGTACGGGCAGGCGCGCGCAGCCGGCTCGTCGCGTGTGTACTGGCAGACGCAGGAGGGCAATGCCGCAGGGCGTGTGCTGTACGACAAGGTGGCCAAACACCACGGCTTCATCGTGTATGCGAAAGAGCTTTGACGGGCCCGCTTTCCTGCCTCCAAACGTAAACGCTGCAAGCGGCAGAAAAACCTTGCGGCATTACGGCCCGTAGGGCCAAAACAGGCCTGCAGCGGTGGTTCAATCAGCGCCTTTTTTCGCTTTTTGACACCGCGTTTTGAATTTGCATTCTTCCTGGCCGCGCGCCATGCGCGTGGCCACGGCGGCCATGGCATTGGCCCTGGGCGCCGCCCCCTCTTTCGCCCGCAACCCCTCCTCCACGTTTCTCGACAGCCTCCCCGGCCTGCGCAGCGCACCGCCCACCGGCTTCGTGCATTGCCCGCAGTTCTTCGTGGGCGGCAAGCCGCCGCCGGTACCGCGCCGCGCCCAGCAGCGCGAGTTGTGCTACGAAGCCTTTGCCGTGCTGCACAGTGGCCAGACGCGCACCCCGGTCTACGTGGCCCAGCGCCTGAACCGCCAGGTGCTGGAAGGGGCCCACGAAAAGCGCTCCGACAAGTTCTTTGCGGACGCACGGCTGCCGCGCAGCGAGCGCGCCGAGCTCGACGACTACAAGCGCTCGGGCTACAGCCGCGGCCACATGGCCCCGGCGGCGGACATGGACACGCCCACGGCCATGGCACAAAGCTTCTCGCTGGCCAACATGGTGCCGCAGGACCCCAAGCAGAACGGCGGCCCCTGGGCCCGCATCGAGCAGGACACGCGGCGCTATGCGCAACGCGCCCGCGGTGATGTGTACGTGATCACCGGCCCGGTCTTCGCGACAGGCGGCCCGACCATCGGCGCGAACCAGGTCCATGTGCCCACGCACCTGTTCAAGCTGGTGTACGACGCCACCACCCAGCGTGCCTGGGCGCATTGGCAGGCCAACCGCCCGGACGAGCGGGCCGGGCCGCCCATCAGCTACCAGGAGCTGGTCAAACGCACGGGCGTGGAGTTCCTGCCGGCCCTGGCGGCACCGCACTGAGCACCGGCGCCCGCCTGCACGGAAAGCGCATCTGCAAACTCGCATTCCTTCGTTGGAATGCGCGCAGCGCCTGCCCACAATGGCCAGGCGCGGTCATGGATGGATGCGCCACGGGGCCCGCAGGGCCCTCGGTTGTTTTGGTGATATGCAACTGACGCGAAAGTCGTTCTCCGCCAACCCCTGCTTCGGGACAATGGCGGCATTCCACGGCCACCGGCATCCATCCAGCGATCCGCCCCATGAACACCCCAAGGAGCCTCGACATGCTGCTGCCCGTGACCACCGAGGACCTCGACCTGACCCCACCCGATGGCGCTTTCTGGAAAGTGCTGCGCCACCTCGCCGTGGGCCTGGTCGTGGCATGCGCCATTGCACTGATTGCCGGCTTCCTGGCCTCCACAGCGGGCGGAGGCGCATGATGAAACACACAACCGCTGCCCTGCCCAATGCACTTGCCGAGCGCGTCCTGGCACTGACGGCCAAGGCCTGGGGGATTGCACCACCCTCGCCTGCAGCCCTGGTGCGGCGCGCACCCCATGGCTATGTGCGCCAGCGGGTGCGCCGCAGGGCATTGCAAGGGGCATGCGCACCCTTGCCGACCCCGCTGCTGGCGCATTCCTGGTGATACCGCCCACCGTTTTTCGATCCGCATGACCTCTCCCCGCCCCCAGATGCACCTCGGTGCCTTTTTCTTCGGCGTCGGCCACCATCTGGCCGCCTGGCGCCACCCCGATGTGGACCCCGGTGCCGCCAGCCGCATCGAATCGCTCCGTGAATGGACACGCATTGCCGAAGCCGCCAAGTTCGACGCCATCTTCTTCGCCGACAACGTGGGGCTGCCCGGCCCACCCGACGCGGTAGTGACCAAGAATGCGCTGTGGTACCCGCTCGATCCGCTCATCGCCCTGGCAGCACTGTCGCAGTCCACCACGCACATCGGCCTGGTGGCCACGGTGTCGTCCACCTACCTGCCGCCCTACCACCTGGCGCGCAAGTACGCCTCGCTGGACCAGGTGAGCGGCGGGCGCAGCGGCTGGAACCTGGTCACTTCGGGCAGCGACTTCGAGGCGCGTGCCTTCGGGCTGGAGCAGCAACTCGCCCACGCCCACCGCTATGCCCGGGCGCACGAGTACGTGAAGATCGTCAAGGGCCTGTGGGACACCTGGGAGGACGAAGCCTTCATCCACGACAAGGCCGCCAACCGCTTCTTCGACCCCGCCCGGCTGCACCGCGTGGCCCACTCGGGCGAGCACTACCAGGTGCATGGCGGCCTGCAGACGCCGCGCGCCCCGCAGGGCTACCCGGTGCTGGTGCAGGCCGGCTCCTCGGGCGATGGGCAGGACCTGGCGGCCGCCACGGCCGAGGTGGTCTTTACCGCACAGCAGAGCGCGGCCGAGGCACGCGCCTTCTACAACGGCCTCAAGGCCCGGCTGCCCGCCTACGGCCGCACGCCCGACCAGCTCAAGATCCTGCCCGGCATCTCGCCCTTCGTGGGGCGCACGCGGCAGGAGGCGCAGGACAAGTTCGACCAGTTGCAGGGGCTGATCGACCCGGTGCTGGGCGTGGGCCTGCTCTCGACCTTCCTGGGCAATGTGGACCTGTCGGGGTACGACATCGACGGGCCGTTTCCGCAGGACCTGCCGGTGACCGAAGGCTGGAAGAGCCGGCAGGAGCTGTTCGAAGGCATGGCGCGGCGCGAGAACCTGTCCATCCGCCAGCTCTATGAAAAGGTCGCGGGCGCGCGCGGGCACTGGACCCTCGTGGGCACGCCCGAATCCATCGCCGACGAACTGGAGCACTGGTTCACCACCGGCGCCGCCGACGGCTTCAACGTGCTGGCGCCCACCCTGCCCCACGGCCTCACGGACTTTGCCGACCTGGTGATCCCCGAGCTGCAGCGCCGCGGCCTGTTCCGCACGGAGTACCAGGGCCGCACGCTGCGCGAGCACCTGGGCCTGGCCCGGCCGGCCCACCCCGCAGCGCGGCAAGGCGCCCGCGGCAACACCACGTAACGCGCTCGGTGCGTGCCATGTTCACCGCTACCATCGTCCGGACAATGACCAAGGGAGAAGACAGCGGTGCTGCATCTGGAAGAACTGCGCGCAACGCGCACGCAATGGTATGAAGCCTATGTGGCCGGCGACACGCGGCGGCTGGCCGAACTGGAAGACGCCTCCTTCTTCGTCGTGAGTGAAGCCGGCATCGAGGCCGGCGCTGAGCGCCTGGCCGGCATTGCCAGCGCCGTCCGCGCGGGCCGCTGGTTCCCGGCGGGCAGCCGCACACTGGACGCGCAACTGGAGCTGCAGGCGGTCAGCGAAGGCATCGTGTCGGCGCGCGGCCTGGGCCGCATCGCCACGCCGCGCGGTGAGCATCCCCCCGTGCTGTTCACCGAACTCTGGCAACGCTCCGCACAGGGCTGGCGTGCGCTGCACCTGCACTACCACCCGCAGCCACGCCCATAGATGAGTTGGTTCTTAGGAACCCACGATTGCTTCGTTCCCCCGCACACGCCTTCCCCCTAGAGTTCGACCCCTGCACTGCACCACCACCGGTGGTTGCGGTGACGATCAACGAACGCAAGGGGAAAAAGGAATGTCAGGACGGGATGGCAAAAAGGGACAGCGCTGGCGCACCCTGGCGGGGGCGACGCTGCTGGGCCTGGCGCCGCTGATGGCCCAGGCCGAGGGCAAGATCAGCATTGCGCAGCAGTTCGGCATCGGCTACCTGATCCTGGACGTGGTGCGCGACCAGCAACTCATCGAAAAGCACGGCAAACAACAGGGCCTGGATGTGCAGGTGGAGTGGGCCGCCATCTCGGGCGCCACGGCGATGAACGAGGCCCTGCTGGCCGGCTCGCTGGACGTGGTGTCCGCCGGCGTGCCGCCCATGCTCACACTGTGGGACCGCACGCGCGGCAAGCAGAACGTGAAGGCCGTGGCGGCGCTGGGCTCGCTGCCCAACTACCTGCTGACCAACAGCCCCAGCGTCAAGACCTTGAAGGACCTGGGGGAGAAGGACCGCATCGCCGTCCCCGCCGCGGGCGTGGGCTTTCAGTCGCGCACCTTGCAGATCGAAACGGCACGCGTCTTCGGCAAGGACGACTTCAAGCGCTTCGACAAGATCTCGGTGAGCCTGCCCCACCCCGAGGCCACGGCCGCGCTGATCGCGGGCGGCTCGGAGATCAACACGCATTTCTCCAGCGCACCGTTCTACTACCAGGCCCTGGCCGCCAACCCCAACATCCGCAAGCTCATCAGTTCCTACGACATCCTGGGCGGCCCGGCCACGTTCAACGTGCTCTACACCACGCAGAAGTTCCACGACGAGAACCCCAAGACCTACAAGGCGTTCTACAACGCGCTGGTGGAAGCCGCGCAGATCATCAAGGCCGACAAGGCCAAGGCTGCCGAGATCTTCATCCGCGTGCAGAAATCGAAACTCGCGCCCGAGCTGGTGCGCAAGATCGTGGAAGACCCGGAGAACGACTTCACCGTGTCGCCGCACCGCAGCTTCGTCTATGCGAACGAGCTGGAAAAGCTCGGCGTGCTCAAGAACAAGGCCGCCTCGTGGAAGGACTATTTCTTCGAAGAGGCGTACACGCAGCCGGGCTCGTGATGTGGGGCCGGGCGCGGGTCTGGTAAGGTCCGCGCCCATGCTGTTGCCCACCTCCTCGCTACACCCCTCCACGCCCGCCCTGGCGGCATCGCTGATCGACGACCCGTTCTACCAGGCCATCACCATCGACTTCGCGCACGATGCGGCTGCGCGCCTCACGGTGCTGCAGCACTACCTGGACTGCGCCGTGCGCGAGGCGCAGCGCGGCGGCCTGTGCCATGTGCCCGAGGACCCGCGCCTGGGCATGGCCATCTGGAGCCTGCCACGCCCTGCCGATGCCGAGCAGGCCGATGCGCAGGCCAAGCTGGCCTACTTGCAGACCGTGCTGGGCCCCCAAGGCATGGACAACTACCACCGCATCATCGCCTTCATGGGCCCGCGCGCCAGCGGCGCCGAGCTGCAGGGCGCCTGGTACCTGTCCATCCTGGGGATCGATCCGGCGGCGCAAGGGCAGGGCCTGGGCGCTCGCCTGCTGGCCCCGGCGCTGGCCTCGGCCGACGAGGCCGGGGTGGCCTGCTACCTGGAGACGTTTTCGCCACGCAACGAAAGTTTTTATGGGCGCATGGGGTTTCATGCGCTGGCCTCGCACCTGGAGCCGGTGACGGGCGCGCCCTACACTGTCATGGTCCGTCCTGCACAACGGTAAAACCATGCACCTCCCCGACCTGTACCACGCCATCACCGCGCACCGCGGTGAATTCACCTGCGAGCGGATCAACCACCAGCCGCAGCAAACCAAGACCGTGCACTTTGCCCATACGGTGACCCCGCCCGGCGACAACGCCGGCCTGCCCGCCGTGGGCCGTCTGGCCGAGTTCTACGGCACCTTCGGCAGCATCCTGTTCTACGTGGATGCCGTCACCGGCGATGGGGCCAAACACATCGCGCATCCCGACGAATGGGCATCGCTGCACGACGACTTCAACGACTGGATCGAGCACCTGGACGACGAGGAGCGCGCCGAGATCCTGCCCGAGTGGATAGCCCATTGCACCGCCATTGGCGAGAGCCCGCGCACCGGCAACTACATCCTCATGGTGCTGGAGGGCGACGAGGCCGGCAAGGTGTTCGAGTTCGACCACGACGGCTTCGAGTTCATCGAGCGCGCCGACGACCTGGTGGCCTATGCAGAAAAGCTGCTCGACCTGGATGCAGGCCTGCTGGTGGACATCGCCTCGCACATGCGCTTCATCGAGGCCGACCAGGTGCAGTGGTGGATTCTGGAGATGGTGGACAACCGGGGGAACCGGGTGAGCACGGAGGGCTGAGCGTCTCGTACGGATTTGCGTTCGACCGTATAACTAGGCGGGAAGCCGCAGACAGTGCTGTAGCACGGCAAGGCGAACCAACGACGTTAGACGGTTGAAGGCGAATCCGTATCAGCCCTGCTGCGCCGGGTGTGCGGCAGCCCAGTCCTGCGCGGCCTGCCAGCTGGGCGGTACGCAACCCCGCTCCTGCACGCACAGGCTGGCGCTGGCCAGGGCGTGGCGCAGGGCCTGCTGGTAGGAGGCAGCAGGCAGGGCTGCGATGAAGTCCGCCATGCCGGTGGGTGCCAGGCTGGCCTGCTGCGCCTGTGCGCGCAGCAGGTACGCGAGCAGGCCCGCGAGAAAGCTGTCGCCTGCGCCCACGGTATCGACCACGGTCAGGGGTTTCGCCTCCTTGGCGAACCATTGGCTGCCGGCTGCTCCTTGCTGCAGCAACCAGGCACCCTCGCCGCCCAGCGTCAATGCCATGAGGCGGGCACGCGGGTTGGCGGCCAGCAGGTGGCGCGCGCGGGCCAGCGGGTCGGCACCGGGCACCTGCAGGTGGTCCAGATCCTCGTCGCTGGCCTTGATGATGTGGGCCTCGGCCAGGGCCGCATGCACCTGGGCGCGGTAGGCCGGCAGATCGGGCATGACGGAAGGGCGCAGGTTCGCATCCACCACCACGCAGCGGCCGGCCACGCGCTGGGCCTGCAGCCAGGGCAGGTAGATGGCGGCATCGCGCGCGTCCAGGGCCAGGGCGCCGGTGCAGACCAGTTGCAGGCCGGAGACATTCGCGCAGGCCGCGTTCAGGCCCTCGGCGGTCACGGCGCGGTCGGCCACGCCCTCGCGGTAAAAGGCGTAGTCGGGGTGGCCATGCTCGGTGAGGTTGACCACCGCCAGCGAGGTGACCTCGCCCACGGGCGTGGGCAGGGCCAGTTGCACGCCGTCGGCCGCCAGCTGCGCCGCGAGCTCCCGGCCAAAGCGGTCGCGCGACAAGGGGTTGAGGTACTGCGCGCCCACGCCCTGGCGTGCGAGCGCACGGCCCAGGTTGTAGAGCGCACCGCCCAGGCAGGGCTCGTAGTTGCCATCGGCACGGCGGATGAGGTCGATCAGCGCTTCGCCGGCAATGGCGACCTGCACAGGGGAATGTGTGGACATGGGCGAAAGACGAGAAAGGGTTCAGAAATGGGACAACAGCGCAGGGTACAGCGCCTTGAAGCGCGCGTGGCGCTCGTGCAGCAGGGCCTGCTGGGCTGCGTCGGGAACAAAGCGGGCCTCGGCTGGCAAGCGCTGGCACCACTGCGCTTCATCGCCACCGCAGGCCAAGGCAGCCAGGCGCGCAGCGCCCAGGGCGGCTGCGGCATGGGCACCTTCGGGCCGCTCGAGCACGCAGCCCAGGCCGCTGGCCAGCATCTGGGCCCAGGCATCGCTGCGCGCACCGCCGCCCACCAGGGCCAGCGGCGCGGCTGAGCCCCCGCCTTCGCCAGCCGCCGCCTGCATGGCCTGCAGTCCGTCCATGAGGCCGAAGCCCACGCCCTCCATCACAGCGCAGGCCATGTCGATGGCATCGTGCTCGGCGCGCAGGCCCATGAAGACGCCGGTGGCCGCTGCATTGTTGTGGGGCGTGCGCTCGCCGCTCAGATAGGGCAAAAAGATCGGCGCCTGCGCATGGCGCGCCAAGTCCACCCCCTGCACCGCGGCAGACAGCTGCGCCTCGCTCTGGCCGGTGATGCGCGCCAGCCAGCCGAAGGCACTGGCCGCGCTGAGCATGACGGACATCTGGTGCCAGCGGCCGGGCAGTGCATGGGCGAAAGCGTGCACGGCGCTCTCGGTGGCCGGCGCGAACCGCTCGGACACCTTGAAAACCACACCCGAGGTGCCCAGCGAGACGAAGCCCTGCCCCGCCTGTCGCGCGCCCACGCCCACCGCGCTGGCCGCGTTGTCGCCACCGCCGCCGGCCACCACCACACCCGCAGGCAGGCCCCAGCGGGCAGCCACATCGGCGCGCAGCACGCCGGTGGCATCGCTGCCCTCGGCCAGGCGCGGCATGTGGGCGCGGGTCAGGCCACAGGCGGCCAGCAGAGTGTCGCTCCAGTCGCGCCGGGCCACGTCCAGCCACAGGGTGCCCGATGCGTCGGACATGTCGCTCATCGCATCGCCCGTGAGCTGCAGGCGCAGCCAGTCCTTGGGCAGCAGCACGCTGCGCGTGCGTGCAAAGACCTCGGGCTCGTGCGTGCGCAGCCACAGCAGCTTGGGCGCGGTGAAACCAGGCATGGCCAGGTTGCCGGTGATCTGGCGCGACGCAGGCACAGTCTGCTCCAGCGCGGCGCACTCGGCGGCGGCGCGCCCATCGTTCCAGAGGATGGCCGGGCGCAGCACCTCGCCCTGCGCGCCCAGCACCACGGCGCCATGCATGTGGCCCGACAGGCCCACGCCACGCACCTGGGCCCAGGCCTGGGGTGCCTGCGCGCGCAGCTGCGCCACGGCGGCCTCGGTCGCTGCCAGCCAGTGGGCGGGGTGCTGTTCGCTCCAGCCGGGCTGGGGACGCTGCAGGGCAACGGGTGCATCGGCCACAGCATGCACCTGATGGTCCTCGCCCAGCAACAGCAATTTGACACCCGAGGTGCCCAGATCGATTCCAAGGTACATGCACTAGTCCTGAAGCAGCGGGCGAATCTCGGTCACGCCTTGCCTCCGAAGCGGCCGGCCCCCTGCTTGCGGTATTCGCTGGGCGTCATGCCCTTGATGTCCAGGAAGCGGCGGTTGAAGTTGGCCATGTTGTTGAAGCCCACGTCGTAGGCGATGTGGGTGATGTAGCGCTCGGACTCCATGAGCAGCTGGCAGGCGCGGTTCACGCGCACCAGGTTCACGAAGTCGGTGAAGGTGTTGCCGGTGGCCCGGCGGAAGAAGCGCGAGAAGCGGCTCTCGGTCATGCCCAGCTCCTGCGCCAGGTCGGCCGCCGACAGGGGCTCCGCCAGGTGGTCGGTGATGCGGCTCACGATGGCGTTGATCTGGTCAAGCTGGGTGTCGTTGTCCTCGCTTTGCAGCTGCGTGCTCGACAGCAAACGGAAGTCCGTGCACTGGGCCAGCTCGCTCAGGAACTCGCAGAAGGCGCCGAAGCGCGCCAGCCCCTGGCGCGACTTGATGCGGTGCCAGTGCTCTGCCGCCTGCGCGTGCATGCCGAAGAACTCGATGCCGTGGCGCGCACGCTCCAGCAGCGGCAGCACCTCGCGCAGCTCGGGAATGTGCTCGCTGCTGGCCACCAGGGGGGCGTGCGAGAACTGGATCACCAGGTCGCGCAGCGGCACGCCGCCCTCGGGCAGGTCCATGCTGATCCAGTTGTGCGGCAGGCGCGGCCCGGTCAGCACCAGGTGGCCCGGCTGGAACTGGCCGATCCAGTCGCCCACGAAGACCTTGCCCGAGGTGGCGGTGATCAGGTGCAGCTCGTATTCATCGTGGTAATGCCAGCGCGCCAGCGGCGTGGGAAAGCCATGCGACAGGCAGCGGATGAAGCCCGCGGTCTCTGGCGGCTCGTAGCCCAGCTCGGGCGAGCGCACATAGTCATGCTCCAGCTCCGGCTTGGTCTGGCGCGGGGAGACAGGCGTTGTCTTCACGGTCATGGCGTCGTTCCTGGGGGCAGGCTACTCCTGTGATTTTGCACGCTCGGCCACAAAGGCCTGCACCAGGGCGAAGGCCTGGCGCAGCGCGGCAACCAGGCGCGGGTCCGAGGCCATCTCGCCCCACAGGGTCGCATCCGCGGCATAGGCGGCAACGGGGTCGGCAGCCTCGCAGATGGCATGGGCCACGGCCGGGTCCATGGCCTGGTCCTGGTAGGCGTAGGGGATCTGACCGGCATGCCAGCGCTGCAGGTAGGCCAGGAACAACGCCGGCAACATGGCCACGCTGTCGAACGAGCCATTGCGCGCCAGCTTGTCGCGGATGGTCGGCGCGATCATGCCGGGGATCTTGGAGAAGGCGTCCATGGCCACGCGCTGGTTGGTGTCCGCGATGGCGGGGTTGCCGAAGCGGTCGAGCACCACGTCGCGGTAGCGCTCCAGGTCGATGGGGCACGGCAGCAGCACAGGAATCGCATCGTCGGTCACGTAGTCGTAGGCCATCTGGCGGATCGCGGCGTCGTGCGTACCTTCGTGGATGTACTGGTAGCCCGCCAAGGTGCCCGCCCAGGCAATGCAGCTGTGGGTGGCGTTGAGCAAACGGATCTTGGCCTCCTCGTAGGCCTGCACCGAGTCCACCATCTCCACGCCGACCTGCTCCCATGCGGGCCGCCCGGCGATGAAGCGGTCCTCGATCACCCACTGGATGAAGCTCTCGCCCATCAGGGCGGCCTGGTCGTCCCAGCCGGTGGCGGCCTTCACGCGCTCGGCCACGTCGGGCGTGGGGCGCGGCGTGATGCGGTCGACCATGGCGTTGGGGCTGCTGGTGTGCTCCTGCACCCAGGCCTTGAGCGCGGCGTCGCCCAGCGCGTCGATGAACTGCAGCAGGCCGCCGCGCGAGCGGTCGCCGTTGTGGCGCAGGTTGTCGCAGTTCATCAGCGTCACGGGGCCGGCGCCAGCGGCCATGCGCGCGCGCAGGATGCTCACCAGGCCGCCATAAATGGTGTGCCCCGCCTGGCCGGCCTGCACCGCCGCGAGGTCGGCGCGCAGGTCCGAAAAGTTCGCCCAGTCGAGCTGGTTGGCGGCATCCAGGTAGTAGCCGGCCTCGGTCACGGTGAACGAGATGATGCGCGTGGCGGCGTCGGCACCGGCCGCGATCAGCGGGGCCAGGTCGTCCTGGTAGGGGATGATGCGCTCGATGGATTCGATGCGGGTGTAGCTGCGCTCACCCTGGGGCGTGACGGTCTCCAGCGTGTAGCGCCCGCCCTGGGCCTGCAGCGCGGCAATGGTCTCGGCCATGTCGGGGCGCAGGTTGCCCCCCGCAATGGCCCAACGCGTATCGCCCTGCTGGCGCAGCTGGTGGACATAGACGGCCTGGTGGGCGCGGTGGAACGAGCCCAGGCCCAGGTGCAGGATGAAATTCATGGTGCGTGGATGCGAAAAAAGGGGGATCTCAGAGATCGAAATTGGTGGGCATCATCACCACGTCGCGGATGGTCATGCCGCGCGGTCGGGTGAGCATGAACAGCACCACCTCGGCCACCTCGGCGGCCTCGATGAGGCTGCCGCTGGCCTTGGCCTCTGCGAGCTTCTCGGCCGGCCAGTCGGCCAGCAGCGAAGTGATGACCGGGCCCGGCGAGATGGAGCCCACGCGGATGCCGTGCTTGAACACCTGGCGGCGCACGGTCTGCACGAAGCAGTTCACGGCCCACTTGGACGAGGCGTAGACCGGCTCCCACGGCGTGGGGAAATGCGCGGCCAGCGAACTGGTGACGATGATGTCGCCGCGGCCGCGCTCGATCATGTGGGGCAGCACGTTGTGCACGTTCTTCATCACCACGTTGACATTGAGCTGCAGCATGCGGTCGATGGCGTCGGGGTCGGCGTCGACCAGGTCACCGCCGACATAGAGCCCCGCGTTGGCATGGAAGACGTCGAGCGGGCCCGCGATGGCCAAGGTGCGTTCGAGCAGGCTGGCGCACTGCTTGGCGTCGAGCAGGTCCAGCACCAGCGGCGAGGCGTTCTCGCCGATGGCCGCGCAGGCCCTGGCCAGCGCCGCTTCATCGCGGTCGACCAGCACCACGCGCGCGCCGGCTTGCGCCAGGGCCTGGGCGCTGGCAAAACCGATTCCCGAGGCCGCGCCCGTGATGGCGGCCACCTGGCCTTGCAAAGGCTGCACGGCCATCACGCGGCCTGCTCCGCAACCACACGGCCCGCCTGGTCGAACCAGTGCGCCTGCGAGGCATCGATGTCCAGGCTCACGGCATCGCCCGCGCGCAGGCCGGTGCGCTCGTTCTGGCGCGAGACGAACTGCGCGCCGCCGGGCGTGCTCACGTAGATCAGCGTCTCGGCCCCCAGCGCTTCGACCAGGTCCACCTGCCCGCCCACCGGCGTGGCGCCCGTGCCGAGCACGGCCACGTTCTCCGGGCGCAGGCCGATGCAGCCGCCCGCGGCCCCTGCCGGGGCCTGCTGCTGCACCGGTGCGGGCAGCCTCTGCAGCGGCACCACGTTCATCTGCGGCGTACCGATGAACTGGGCCACGAACTGGTTGGCCGGGCGGTCGTACAGCTCCAGCGGCGTGCCCACCTGCTCGATGAGCCCGTCGCGCAGAACCACCACACGGTCGGCCAGGGTCATGGCCTCCACCTGGTCGTGCGTCACATAGATGGTGGTGGCGCCCAGGTCGCGGTGCAGCTTGGCGATCTCCACCCGGGTCTGGCCGCGCAGGGCCGCGTCCAGGTTGGACAGCGGCTCGTCGAACAGAAAGACCTTGGGCGCCCGCACGATGGCGCGGCCGATGGCCACGCGCTGGCGCTGCCCGCCCGACAGCTCCTTGGGCGTGCGCTCCAGGTAGGTCGTGAGGTTGAGGATGGCGGCGGCACGCTCCACCTTCTCGCGCACGATGGCCGGGTCGACCTTGGCGAGCTTGAGCGCGAAGCTCATGTTCTCGTACACGCTCATGTGCGGGTACAGCGCATAGCTCTGGAACACCATGGCCAGGTCGCGCTTGCTCGACGGCTGGTCGGTGATGTCGCGGCCGTCGAGCATGAGCGAGCCTCCGTCGATGTTTTCCAGCCCCGCGATCAGGCGCAGCAGCGTGGACTTGCCGCAGCCCGAGGGGCCGACGAAGACGATGAACTCGCCCTGCTGGATGGTGAGATCGATGCCCTTGATGGCGCGGTGCTCGCCGAAGAATTTCTCGATGCCGCGCAGTTGAAGATAGGCCATGGAATCGGTTTCCTGAAGACGTGATTGCGGTAGGAAGGGAGGCTGCGCGCTATTTCACGGCGCCGAAGGTCATGCCCTGGACGAGCTGCTTCTGGCTGAACCAGCCGAAGACCACGATGGGCGCAATCGCCATCAGCGAGGCGGCCGACAGCTTGGCCCAGAACAGGCCTTCGGGGCTGGAGTAGGACGCGATCAGTGTGGCCAGCGTGCCGGCCTTGGCGGCGCTCAGGTTCAGGCTCCAGAAGGCCTCGTTCCACGACAGCACCAGGCACAGGAGGCCGGTGGAGGCCAGGCCGCCCATGCCCAGGGGCAGCAGCACCAGGCGCACCTCCTGCCACAGGGTGGCGCCGTCCATGCGCGCGGCCTCCAGGATCTCGCGCGGGATGTCCTTGAAGTGCGAATACAGCATCCACACCATGATGGGCAGGTTGGACAGCGCGAACACGATGATCAGCGCCAGTTGGGTGTCCAGCAGGTGGCTCTTTTGCGCCAGCACGTAGATGGGCACCAGCGCGCCCACGGCAGGCATCATCTTGGTGGAGAGCATCCACATCAGGATGTCCTTGGTGTACTTGCCCTTGAAGAAGGCCATGGCGTAGGCCGCGGGCGCCGCCAGCAGCAGGCCCACCACGGTGGAGAGCACGCTGGTGACGACCGAGTTCTTGGCGTACAGCAGGTAGTCGCTGCGCTCCTGCACCTCGTGGAAGTTCTCCAGCGTGGGCATGAAGACGAACAGCGGCGGCACGGCAATGGCCTGCAGCTCGGTCTTGAACGCGGTCAGCAGCAGCCAGGCCAGCGGGAAGAACAGCAGCAGGGCCACGCCCCAGGCGGCCACGGTGCGCAGGGCCAGGAGGCCCAGGGGGTAGGAGGATCGGCGTCGGGTGCTCATGTCGGGGTCCTTCTTCTTGTCTTTATTTATCGAGGTTCTTGCCGACCATGCGGATCAGGAACACCGCTGCAATATTGGCCAGCACCACCGCGAACAGCGCACCGGCCGAGGCCACGCCCGCATCGAAGTTGAGCAGCGCCTGCTTGAAGATCAGGAAGGTGACGTTGGTGCTCGCATCGCCCGGGCCACCGCCCGTGGTGGTGTAGATCTCGGCAAAGATGCTGAGCAAAAAGATCAGCTCGATCATCACCACCACCGCCACCGAGCGCGCCAGGTGCGGCACGTAGAGGTAGCGCAGCTGCTGCAGGTAGTTGGCGCCGTCCATGCGCGAGGCTTCCAGCTGCTCATGGTTCATGCTCTGCAGCGAGGTCATGAAGATCAGCGTGGCGAACGGCAGCCACTGCCAGGACACCATGACGATCACCGAGAACAGCGGGTGGTCGGTGAGCCAGTCCACCGGCTGCGCGCCAAAGAACATCCACACCTGGGCGAGCACGCCGTAGATGGGGTTCATCATCATGTTCTTCCACATCAGCGCGTTCACCGTGGGCATGACGAAGAAGGGCGAGATCAGCAGCACCCGCACGATGCCCCGGCCCGCGAACGGCTCGTTGATGAGCAGCGCGATGGCGATGCCGAACACCACCGTGATGAGGATCACGCTGCCCAAGAGCAGCAGCGTGTTGACCACCGCCGTGCCGAACGAAGGGTCGGTGACGAAGTACTCGAAGTTTTCCAGCCCGGCAAAGCCGGTCTGGTCTGGCTGCATCAGGTTGTAGCGGATCAGCGAGAAGTAGATCGTCATCACCAGCGGCACGATCATCCACAGGAAGAGCGTGGCCATGGCTGGCGTGAGCAGCAGGCGGGGGAGCAGGCGGTTCATGGGAATCCCGGGAGAAATCTGGCGTCGCCAGACAAGGTAGACGCCGGTGCCAAGGCCCTGAGAGGCCGAAACTCCCCGCCACACCTGTGCGCAGCGAGGAGTCGCGGGCCCCGATCAGGCCTCGGCGGCCGGCCAGCGGCTTACTTGTAGTAGCCGCCCTTCTTCATTTCACGGTCGGCGGAGACCTGGCTGGCCTTCAGCGCCGCATCCACACTGGTCTTGCCTGCCAGGGCCGCGCTCATCTGCTGGCCCACGGCGATGCCGATGGCCTGGAACTCAGGGATCGCGGCGAACTGCACGCCCACGTAGGGGCTCTTGGGCAGGGTGGAGTCGGTCGGGTTGGCCGAGTCGATGGCCACCTTCTCAGCGGCGGCGAAGCGGGCTGCCTTCTGGAACTCGGGGCTGGCGTAGGTGCTCTTGCGGGTACCGGTGGGCACGTTGGCCCAACCGTTGGTCTTGGCCACGAGCTGCACGTAGTCCTTGCTGGTCGACCAGGTGATGAACTTCTGCGCGGCGTCCACCTTCTTCGAACCGGCGGGGATGGCCAGGTTCCAGGACCACAGCCAGTTGGCGCCCTTGGGCGTGTTCATGGTGGGCGCCTGGGCAAAGGCCATCTGGTCGGCGACCTTGGACTGCTTGGGATCGCTCACGAAGGAGGCGGCGATGGTCGCGTCGATCCACATGCCGCACTTGCCCGAGTTGGTCAGCGCCAGGATTTCATTGAAGCTGTTGGCCGACGAGCCGGGGGGGCCGTAGTTCTTGAGCAGGTCCACGTAGAAGGTGATCGCATCCTTCCAGGGCTTGGATTCGAGCTGCGGCTTCCACTGCATGTCGAACCACTGGCCGCCGAAGGTGTTGACCAGCGTGGTCAAAAAGGCCATGTTGTCACCCCAGCCCGGCTTGCCGCGCAGGCAGATGCCGTACACGCCGTTCTTGGGGTCGTGGATCTTGGCAGCCAGGTCCTTGATCTGGGGCCAGGTGGGGCGCTCGGGCACCTGCACGCCAGCCTTGTCGGCCAGGTCCTTGCGGTACATCAGCATCGAGCTTTCGCCGTAGAAAGGCGCAGCGAACAGCTTGCCATCGATCGACAGGCCATTGCGCACCGCAGGCAGCAGGTCTTCCACATCGTAGGCGGCGTCGGTCTTGAGCTCCTGCAGCCAGCCCTTCTTGCCCCAGATGGGGGCTTCGTACATGCCGATGGTCATCACGTCGAACTGGCCGCCCTTGGTGGCGATGTCGGTGGTGACGCGCTGGCGCAGCACACCTTCCTCCAGCGTGACCCACTTGAGCTTGATGTCGGGGTTGGCCTGCTCGAAGTTCTTGGAAAGCTTCTGCATCTCGATCATGTGGCCGTTGTTCACGGTGGCAATCACGAGCTCGGTCTGCGCATGCGCAGCGGCGCCGCACAGCGATGCCGCCAGGGCAGCAACGGCCAGGGCCAGGCGGGTGTGTGGACGGGTGGAACGGGGCATCGGAACGTCTCCTGCGTAGTTGGTATGGATCTGCCATTCAACGCCGGTCGGATCGCGGCATTGATGGCCTGAACGATACCGATGCTCTGATGCTCAGTTGATACTTTGAAAACCCATACACATACTAATTTTCGCCAGAATCTCAGGATTTACACCTAGATGAGTCAATTAGGTATGCGTACCCCCGGCCTGCGGTGCCTGTCCAAACCCTGTTTTGCGCGGCAAGGACGGGAGCCCCTCGCCCATTTGTGGGCCGCTGACTATTTCCAAAACTGGAACAGACAGTTCGTGACTGGGTAGTTTTTCTCTGAACACCTGAGGCGTACAGTTCAACCCATCGATGA
>NZ_JBYSYM010000014.1:0-178964 GCF_058783375.1 Acidovorax sp. FW305-C-20-28
ACCGGCGCGATCGAGCTGCCAGCGGACAAGGAAATGGTCATGCCAGGCGACAACGTGTCGATCACCGTCAAGCTGATTAACCCCATCGCCATGGAAGAAGGTCTGCGCTTCGCCATCCGTGAAGGCGGTCGTACCGTCGGCGCCGGCGTCGTGGCCAAGATCATCGCCTAATAGCGTTACAGGGGTATAGCTCAATTGGCAGAGCGTCGGTCTCCAAAACCGAAGGTTGTAGGTTCGATTCCTACTGCCCCTGCCACCTGAAAAGTGGCGCCCAGCAAGCCCGCCAGAACCTGGCGGGCTTCGGCGTCTTGGGCGACGCCGCGAATCGGATCAGGAAACAATACACATGGCCACTTCCCAGGTTGAAACCGTCAATACCGGTGCAGACAAAGCCAAGCTCGCTGCTGTGGCCGCACTGGTCATTGCATCGGTGGCTGGCTTTTACCTGCTGAGCAAGCAGGGTGCGATCGCCCAATGGGCGGCATTGATCGTCGGACTGGTTGCTGCGGCTGCCGTGTTCCTGGTGTCCGAGCCAGGCCGGCAGTTTGTCGCGTTTGCGCGCGAAGCCTGGCGCGAAGTGAAGAAGGTCGTCTGGCCCACGCGCAAGGAAACCTTGCAGATGACGGCCTACGTGTTTGCATTCGTCGTCATCATGTCGATCTTCCTGTGGGCGACCGACAAGACCCTGGAATGGGTCCTGTACGACCTGCTTTTGGGCTGGAGGAAGTAAGTGATGACTGACAATTCTGTGGACGCCACCGGATCTGAAGCCCTGGCCCCCGCTGCATCGGGCAACCCCGATCTGCGCTGGTACATCGTCCATGCCTACTCGGGCATGGAAAAGGCGGTCGAGCGCAACATCGTGGAGCGCATCGGCCGCTCGGGCATGGAGACCAAGTTCGGCCGCATCCTGGTCCCGACCGAAGAAGTCGTCGAAATGAAGAACGGCCAGCGCAAGACCACCGAGCGCCGCCTGTTCCCCGGCTATGTCTTCGTCGAAATGGTCATGGACGACGATACTTGGCACTTGGTGAAGCACACCAACAAAGTCACAGGTTTCGTGGGTGGTGCCAAGAACCGTCCCGCTCCCATCTCGGAAGACGAAGTGCAGAAGATCGTCAGCCAGATGCAGGAAGGCACGGAGAAGCCGCGCCACAAGATCGAATTCATGGTGGGCGAGCTGGTCCGCGTGAAGGAAGGCCCATTCACCGACTTCAACGGTTCCGTCGAAGAGGTGAACTACGAGAAGAGCCGTGTGCGGGTGTCCGTCATGATCTTCGGCCGCTCCACCCCGGTGGAACTCGAATTCGGCCAGGTCGAGAAGACCTGAGCCTGCTGTTTGTTTTTGGATGCCGCACCTTTTCGGCTCGGTGCGGATGAAAGTGTTGTGAGTCGTTAACCCCGGGGAGCTCAAGCCGCAAGGCCTGGGCGTCATCACCCGCAAGGAGTAAAGCATGGCGAAGAAAATCGTCGGCTTCATCAAGCTGCAAGTTCCAGCTGGTAAGGCCAATCCATCCCCACCAATCGGTCCCGCACTGGGCCAGCGTGGCCTCAACATCATGGAGTTCTGCAAGGCATTCAATGCGCAGACCCAAGGCGTTGAGCCAGGCCTGCCACTGCCCGTGGTCATCACGGCTTTTGCAGACAAGAGCTTCACCTTCATCATCAAGACGCCGCCAGCGACGACCCTGATCAAGAAGGCGATCAAGCTCGAAAAGGGTTCGGCCAATGCGCTGAAGACCAAGGTCGGCAAGATCACGCGCGAACAGCTCGAAGAGATCGCCAAGACCAAGCTGAAGGACATGAATGCTGCCAACGTCGACGCTGCTGTGCGCACGCTGGCTGGCTCCGCCCGCTCGATGGGCGTGACGGTGGAGGGTTTGTAAGATGGCCAAGCTGACCAAGAAGCAAAAAGCCCTGCAAGGCAAGGTCGACAGCACCAAGCTGTACGCATTCGCCGAAGCAGTTGCGATCGTGAAGGAAGCCGCTACGGCCAAGTTCGACGAATCCATCGACGTGGCCGTTCAGCTGGGCATCGATGCCAAGAAGTCCGACCAGGTGGTTCGTGGCGCCGTGGTGCTGCCCAACGGTACCGGCAAGACGACCCGCGTGGCCGTGTTCGCCCAGGGCGCCAAGGCTGAAGAAGCCAAGGCCGCTGGTGCCGACGTCGTCGGCATGGACGACCTGGCCGCCATGGTCAAGGCTGGCGACATGCCTTTCGATGTGGTGATCGCTGCCCCTGACGCGATGCGCGTCGTTGGTACGCTGGGCCAGATCCTGGGCCCACGTGGCCTGATGCCCAACCCCAAGGTGGGCACCGTGACGCCTGACGTCGCTACGGCTGTGAAGAACGCCAAGGCAGGTCAAGTGCAGTTCCGCGTGGACAAGGCCGGTATCGTGCACAGCACGATCGGTCGCCGTTCGTTCGACAACGAGAAGCTGCAAGGCAACCTGGCTGCACTGATCGAAGCCCTGAACAAGGCCAAGCCTGCTACCAGCAAGGGCCTGTACCTGCGCAAGGTGGCTGTGTCTTCCACGATGGGCCTGGGTGTCCGCGTGGACACGCAAACCATCGCAGCGTAATTGCAAGAAATCTTCGGGCCGGCCTTCGGGTGGGCCCGATGTGGTGGGCTGGGGCTGCTTCGGCAGGCCCAGGCCATCCAAGACCGTTGGTGTGCGAGCCGGTCGCACTTAAAGCCAGACAAGGTGCCAACGCAGATGGCGATCCCGCTGCAGATGGAAAATTTTCCTAAAACAGTTGGTCGCTGCAACAAGAGCGCGCACGAGGCCATCGCCGAGTGCGCATTTTAAGGAGTAGACCTTGAGTCTTAATCGCAGTGAGAAAGAAGCGGTCATCAATGAAGTGACCAGCCTCGCCGCAAAAGCTCAAACGCTTGTGATCGCGGAATACCGCGGCATCACGGTCGCCGACATGACCAAACTGCGCGTCGACGCCCGCAGCAAGGGTGTGAGCCTGAGTGTTCTGAAGAACACCCTGGCCCGCCGTGCTGTGGCAGGCAGCGCGTTTGACGTGGTGGCTGACCAGATGACCGGTCCGCTGATCTATGGCTTCTCCGAAGACGCTGTGGCCGCCGCCAAGGTGGTGGCCGATTTCGCGAAGACCAACGACAAGCTGGTCATTCGCGGTGGCGCTTTCGGTGGCAAGGCCCTGGATGTCAACGGCGTGAAGCAACTGGCCAACATTCCTTCCAAGGAAGTGCTGCTGGCCCAGATTTGTGGCTTGCTTATGTCCCCCATGTCGCGTACGGCCGTTGTGCTGGGCGCACTGGCGGCGAAAAAAGGCGAAGGCGCAGCCCCTGTGGCCGCCGAACCTGCAGCGGCTTGATGGCCGGGCAGATAACCAACACAATTGTTAGGAAATAAAAATGGCATTCGATAAAGACGCATTTTTGACCGCTCTGGACAGCATGACGGTTCTGGAACTCAATGACCTGGTGAAGGCCATTGAAGAGAAGTTTGGCGTGAGCGCTGCAGCCATGGCTGCTCCTGCTGCCGGCGGCGGCGGTGGCGCTGCTGCAGCTGCTGAAGAGAAGACGGAATTCAACGTGGTGCTGACCGATGCCGGCGCCAACAAGGTGTCCGTCATCAAGGCAGTGCGCGAAATCACCGGCCTGGGCCTGAAGGAAGCCAAGGACCTGGTGGACGGCGCTCCAAAGAACGTCAAGGAAGGCATTGCCAAGGCTGACGCCGAAGCTGCCGTCAAGAAGCTGGTGGAAGCCGGTGCCAAGGCTGAACTGAAGTAATTCGGTCCCTTGCAAGGGCTGGAGCGCTCCTCGCGGGCCTCCAGCCTTTGGCGCTTTCAGAGCGCACCCGAAAGCCGCATTCCCGTAGCGGTTTTCGAGTGTCTTCTGACAACCCCGACAGCAGAAGATACCTTGGTTCGGGTGATGTGCAATGCATCGCCGTCCGCCATGGTTGGTAGTGGCCAACCGCCAAGCCCGCAAGGAGGAGAGCCTTTGCGGGTCAGTCGTCGAAGACCCAGGACTCATGTCTTTGCCCGGAGATCTCATGGCCTATTCCTATACCGAACGCAAGCGAATCCGCAAAAGTTTCGGCAGCCGCGACAGCGTGCTGGAAGTCCCTTATCTGCTGCAGATGCAGAAGGACGCATACACCGCTTTCCTGCAGGCAGACAAAGCACCCCAGAAACGGACCATCGAAGGCCTGCAGGCGGCCTTTGACGCAGCTTTCCCCATCGTCTCCCACAACGGTTTCGTGGAGATGAAGTTCATCGAGTACAACCTGGCCAAGCCCGCCTTCGACGTGCGCGAGTGCCAGACCCGGGGCCTGACCTTCGCCTCGGCCGTGCGCGCCAAGGTGCAGCTGATCATCTATGACCGCGAGTCTTCGACCTCGCAGTCCAAGGTGGTCAAGGAAGTCAAGGAACAAGAGGTCTACATGGGCGAAGTGCCCCTGATGACCGAGAAGGGCTCCTTCATCATCAACGGCACGGAGCGTGTGATCGTCTCGCAGCTGCACCGCTCGCCTGGCGTGTTCTTCGAGCACGACAAGGGCAAGACCCACAGCTCGGGCAAGCTGCTGTTCTCCGCTCGCATCATTCCCTACCGCGGCTCCTGGCTGGACTTCGAATTCGACCCGAAGGACATCCTGTACTTCCGCGTGGACCGTCGCCGCAAGATGCCGGTCACGATCCTGCTCAAGGCCATCGGCCTGAACCCCGAGTCCATCCTCGCGAACTTCTTCGTGAACGACAACTTCCGCATCATGGACAGTGGTGCGCAGATGGAGTTCGTGCCCGAGCGCCTGCGCGGCGAAGTGGCCCGTTTCGACATCACCGACAAGTCGGGCAAGGTCGTGGTCGCCAAGGACAAGCGCGTCACCGCGCGCCACACCCGTGAACTGGAGCAATCGGGCACCACGCACATCAGCGTGCCCGAAGACTTCCTGATCGGCCGCGTCGTGGCCCGCAACATCGTCGACACGGACACCGGCGAGATCATCGCCAAGGCCAACGACGAGCTGACCGAAGCGCTGCTCAAGAAGCTGCGTGTGGCCGGCATCCAGGACGTGCAGTGCATCTACACCAACGAACTCGACCAGGGTGCGTACATGTCGCAGACCCTGCGCATTGACGAAACGGTAGACGAGTTCGCTGCGCGCGTGGCCATCTACCGCATGATGCGCCCTGGCGAGCCGCCAACGGAAGACGCCGTGCAGGCCCTGTTCCAGCGCCTGTTCTACAACCCCGACACGTACGACCTGTCGCGCGTGGGCCGCATGAAGTTCAACGCCAAGATCGGCCGCGACGAATCCACCGGCCCCATGGTGCTGTCCAACGAGGACATCCTGGCCGTGGTCAAGATCCTGGTGGACCTGCGCAACGGCAACGGCGAAGTCGATGACATCGACCACCTGGGCAACCGCCGCGTGCGCTGCGTGGGCGAACTGGCCGAAAACCAGTACCGCACCGGCCTGGCACGTATCGAGAAGGCCGTGAAGGAACGTCTGGGCCAGGCCGAGCAAGAGCCGCTCATGCCCCATGACCTGATCAACAGCAAGCCGATCTCGGCCGCCCTGAAGGAATTCTTCGGCGCCTCGCAGCTGTCGCAGTTCATGGACCAGACCAACCCGCTGGCCGAAATCACGCACAAGCGCCGTGTGTCCGCACTGGGCCCGGGCGGTCTGACCCGCGAACGCGCCGGCTTCGAAGTGCGCGACGTGCACGTGACCCATTACGGCCGCGTCTGCCCTATCGAAACGCCTGAAGGTCCGAACATCGGCCTGATCAACTCGCTGGCCCTGTACGCCCGCCTGAACGAGTACGGTTTCATCGAAACCCCGTACCGCCGCGTGGCCGATGGCAAGGTGACGAACGACATCGACTATCTGTCGGCCATCGAAGAAGGCAAGTACGTGATCGCGCAGGCCAACGCCGTGCTCGACAAGGACGGCCGCCTGTCCGGTGACCTGGTGTCGGCCCGTGAAAAGGGTGAATCCATCCTGTGCGGTGCCGACCGCGTGCAGTACATGGACGTGTCGCCAGCGCAGATCGTGTCGGTCGCTGCCTCGCTGGTTCCGTTCCTGGAGCACGACGATGCGAACCGCGCGCTGATGGGCGCCAACATGTCGCGCCAGGCCGTGCCCGTGCTGCGTCCCGAGAAGCCCCTGGTGGGCACGGGCATCGAGCGCGTGGCCGCCGTCGACTCCGGCACCGTGGTCACGGCCAACCGTGGCGGCGTGGTGGACTATGTCGACGCGACCCGCATCGTGGTGCGCGTGAACGACGCCGAAGCCGTTGCCGGTGAAGTGGGTGTGGACATCTACAACCTCATCAAGTACCAGCGTTCCAACCAGAACACCAACATCCACCAGCGTCCCATCGTCAAGAAGGGCGACATGCTGGTCAAGGGTGACGTGATCGCCGACGGCGCATCGACGGACTTTGGCGAAATCGCCATCGGCCAGAACATGCTGATCGCCTTCATGCCCTGGAACGGCTACAACTTCGAAGACTCGATCCTGATCTCCGAACGCGTGGTGGCCGAAGACCGCTACACCTCGATCCACATCGAGGAACTGGTGGTCATGGCCCGTGACACGAAGCTGGGCGCCGAAGAAATCACGCGCGACATCCCGAACCTGTCGGAACAGCAGCTGAACCGCCTGGACGAGTCCGGCATCATCTACGTGGGCGCCGAAGTGCAGCCCGGCGACACGCTGGTCGGCAAGGTCACGCCCAAGGGCGAAACCACCCTCACGCCCGAAGAGAAGCTGCTGCGCGCCATCTTCGGCGAGAAGGCTTCCGACGTGAAGGACACCTCGCTGCGCGTGGACCAGGGCTCGCAAGGCACCGTGATCGACGTGCAGGTGTTCACCCGCGAAGGCATCCAGCGCGACAAGCGCGCCCAGCAGATCATCGACGATGAACTCAAGCGCTTCCGCCTGGACCTGAACGACCAGCTGCGCATCGTCGAGGCCGACGCCTTCGACCGTATCGAGAAGCTGCTCAACGGCCGCGTGGCCAATGGCGGCCCGCAGAAGCTGTCCAAGGGCACGAAGATCGACAAGGCCTACCTGGCCTCGGTGGAGAAGTTCCACTGGTTCGACATCCGCCCTGCGGAAGACGAAGTCGCCACCCAGCTCGAATCCATCAAGAACGCTTTGGAGCAGACGCGCCACAGCTTCGACCTGGCTTTCGAAGAAAAACGCAAGAAGCTCACGCAAGGCGACGAGTTGCCCGCTGGCGTGCTCAAGATGGTCAAGGTCTACCTGGCCGTCAAGCGCCGCCTGCAGCCGGGTGACAAGATGGCCGGCCGCCACGGTAACAAGGGTGTGGTCTCCAAGATCGTTCCGGTCGAAGACATGCCCTACATGGCCGACGGCACCCCTGCCGACATCGTGCTCAACCCGCTGGGCGTGCCTTCGCGGATGAACATCGGCCAGGTGCTGGAAGTCCACCTGGGCTGGGCCGGCAAGGGCATTGGCCAGCGCATCGGCGACATGCTGCAGCAGGAAGCCAAGGCGAGCGAGCTGCGTGCCTTCTTCGAAGAGGTGTACAACTCGCGCGGCCGCAAGGAAGACCTGTCGCAGCTGACGGACGACGACCTGCTGTCCATGGCGCAGCACCTGACGGCCGGCGTGCCCTACGCAACCCCCGTGTTCGATGGTGCTTCGGAAGAAGAAATCATGGACATGCTGAAGCTGGCCTACCCGGACGACCTGGCCGCACGCAAGGGCCTCACGCCCACGCGCACCCAGGCCTACCTGCACGATGGTCGCACCGGTGACCGCTTCGAGCGCCCCACCACCATCGGCTACATGCACTACCTGAAGCTGCACCACTTGGTGGACGACAAGATGCACGCCCGTTCCACGGGTCCGTACTCCCTGGTCACGCAACAGCCGCTGGGCGGCAAGGCCCAGTTCGGTGGCCAGCGTTTCGGGGAAATGGAAGTGTGGGCGCTGGAAGCCTACGGCGCCGCCTATGTGCTGCAGGAAATGCTTACCGTCAAGTCCGACGACGTGGTGGGCCGTACCAAGGTGTACGAGTCCATCGTCAAGGGCGAACACGCCATCGAAGCCGGCATGCCGGAATCGTTCAATGTGCTGGTCAAGGAAATCCGTTCGCTGGGCCTGGACATCGAGCTGGAACGCTCCTAAGCGGAAAAGGAAAGAGTCACTATGAAATCGCTACTCGACCTGTTCAAGCAATTCACGCCGGATGAGCACTTCGATGCCATCCGCATCGGCATGGCTTCGCCCGAGAAGATCCGTTCGTGGTCTTTCGGCGAGGTGAAGAAGCCCGAGACCATCAACTACCGCACGTTCAAGCCCGAGCGCGATGGCCTGTTCTGCGCCAAGATCTTCGGCCCCATCAAGGACTACGAGTGCCTGTGCGGCAAGTACAAGCGCTTGAAGCACCGCGGCGTGATCTGCGAGAAGTGCGGCGTTGAAGTCACGCAGACCAAGGTGCGCCGCGAGCGCATGGGCCACATCGACCTGGCTGCGCCCTGCGCGCACATCTGGTTCCTGAAGTCGCTGCCATCGCGCCTGGGCCTGGTGCTGGACATGACGCTGCGCGACATCGAACGCGTGCTGTACTTCGAAGCCTATGTGGTGACCGACCCCGGCATGACCCCGCTGAAGAAGTTCAGCATCATGTCCGAGGACGACTACGACGCCAAGCGCAAGGAATACGGCGATGAGTTCATCGCCAAGATGGGCGCCGAAGGCATCAAGGACCTGCTGGAATCCATCGACATCGACCTGTCGATCGAACGCTTGCGCGGCGATCTGACCGGCTCCGAAGTCAAGGTCAAGAAGAACGCCAAGCGCCTGAAGGTGCTGGAAGCCTTCAAGAAGTCGGGCATCAAGCCCGAGTGGATGGTGCTCGAAGTGCTGCCCGTGCTGCCACCGGACCTGCGTCCGCTGGTGCCGCTGGACGGCGGCCGCTTCGCGACCTCCGACCTGAACGACCTGTACCGCCGTGTCATCAACCGCAACTCGCGTCTGCGCCGCCTGCTGGAACTGAAGGCCCCTGAAATCATCGCGCGCAACGAAAAGCGCATGCTGCAGGAAGCCGTCGACTCGCTGCTGGACAACGGCCGCCGTGGCAAGGCCATGACGGGCGCCAACAAGCGCGCGCTGAAGTCGCTCGCCGACATGATCAAGGGCAAGTCCGGCCGTTTCCGCCAGAACTTGCTGGGCAAGCGCGTGGACTACTCCGGTCGTTCCGTGATCACCGTGGGCCCGACGCTCAAGCTGCACCAGTGCGGCCTGCCCAAGCTGATGGCCCTGGAGCTGTTCAAGCCCTTCATCTTCTCGCGCCTGGAAGCCATGGGCATCGCGACGACGATCAAGGCCGCCAAGAAGGAAGTCGAATCCGGCACGCCGGTGGTGTGGGACATCCTGGAAGAGGTCATCAAGGAACACCCGGTGATGCTCAACCGTGCGCCTACGCTGCACCGCCTGGGCATCCAGGCGTTCGAGCCCATCCTGATCGAAGGCAAGGCCATCCAGCTGCACCCCCTCGTCTGCGCGGCCTTCAACGCCGACTTCGACGGTGACCAGATGGCCGTGCACGTCCCGCTGTCGGTGGAAGCGCAGATGGAAGCCCGCACGCTGATGCTGGCCTCCAACAACGTGCTGTTCCCGGCTTCGGGCGAACCCTCCATCGTTCCTTCGCAGGACGTGGTGCTGGGCCTGTACTACGCCACCCGCGATCGCATCAACGGCAAGGGCGAGGGCCTGATCTTCGCCGACACCGGTGAAGTGCAGCGCGCCTTCGACGCGGGCGAGGTCGAGCTGGCCACGCGCATCAACGTGCGCCTGACCGAGTGGACCAAGAACAAGGAAACCGGCGAGTTCGTGCCCGAGACCAAGATGGTGGAAACCACCACGGGCCGTGCCCTGCTGTCCGAGATCCTGCCCAAGGGCCTTCCCTTCTCGAACATCAACAAGGCGCTCAAGAAGAAGGAAATCTCCAAGCTCATCAACGTCTCCTTCCGCAAGTGCGGTCTGAAGGAAACGGTGGTGTTCGCCGACAAGCTGCTGCAAAACGGTTTCCGCCTGGCCACGCGCGCCGGCATCTCCATCTGCATCGACGACATGCTGGTGCCGCCACAAAAGGTCGGCATCATCGAGCGCTCCGAGAAGGAAGTGAAGGAGATCGAACAGCAGTACGTCTCGGGTCTGGTGACTTCCGGCGAGCGCTACAACAAGGTGGTGGACATCTGGGGCAAGGCCGGCGACGAAGTGTCCAAGGTGATGATGGCCCAGCTGTCCAAGCAGAAGGTCACGGACCGCCACGGCAAGGAAGTGGACCAGGAGTCCTTCAACTCCATCTACATGATGGCCGACTCCGGTGCCCGCGGCTCTGCCGCCCAGATCCGCCAGGTGGCCGGCATGCGCGGCCTGATGGCCAAGCCTGACGGCTCGATCATCGAGACGCCCATCACCGCGAACTTCCGCGAAGGCCTGAACGTGTTGGAGTACTTCATCTCCACCCACGGTGCCCGTAAGGGTCTGGCCGACACGGCGCTGAAGACGGCCAACTCCGGCTACCTGACGCGCCGCCTGGTGGACGTGACGCAGGATCTGGTTGTGACCGAAGAGGATTGCAACACCGCCAATGGTTCGCTGATGCGCGCCATCGTCGAAGGCGGTGAAGTGATCGAATCGCTGCGCGACCGTATCCTGGGCCGCACCGCTGCCGAAGACGTGCTGCACCCCGAAACCCGCAAGGTGCTGGTGCCTGCCGGCGTGATGCTGGAAGAAGACCTCATCGAGGAAATCGAAGCCGCCGGCGTGGACGAAGTGAAGGTGCGCACCGCACTGACCTGCGAAACCCGCTACGGCCTGTGCGCCAAGTGCTATGGCCGCGACCTGGGCCGCGGCGGCCTGATCAACCTCGGCGAAGCCGTGGGTGTGATCGCCGCCCAGTCCATCGGTGAACCCGGCACGCAGCTGACCATGCGTACCTTCCACATCGGTGGTGCCGCATCGCGTGCCGCCATCGCCTCGAGCGTGGAAGCCAAGTCCAATGGCGTGATCGGCTTCAACGCCACGATGCGCTACGTGAGCAACACCAAGGGCGAGCTGGTGGTGATTGCACGTTCGGGTGAAATCATCATCCACGACGAGCATGGCCGCGAGCGCGAGCGCCACAAGGTGCCGTACGGTGCCCTGCTGACGGTGAAGGCCGACCAGTCCATCAAGGCCGGCACCATCCTGGCCAACTGGGATCCGCTGACCCGCCCGATCATTACCGAGTTCGCCGGCCAGGTGAAGTTCGAGAACGTCGAGGAAGGCCTCACGGTTGCCAAGCAGCTCGACGAAGTGACCGGTCTGTCCACCCTGGTGGTGATCGACCCCAAGCGCCGCGGCGCTGCCAAGGTCGTGCGCCCGCAGGTCAAGCTGATCGACGCGCAGAACAACGAAGTGAAGATCCCTGGTACCGACCACTCGGTGACCATCGGCTTCCAGATCGGCTCGCTGATCCAGGTGCGTGACGGCCAGGACGTGGGCCCCGGCGAAGTGCTGGCGCGTATTCCGGTCGAAGGCCAGAAGACCCGCGACATTACCGGCGGTCTGCCCCGCGTGGCCGAGCTGTTCGAAGCCCGTACCCCGAAGGACAAGGGCACGCTGGCCGAGATGACCGGCACCGTGTCGTTCGGCAAGGAAACCAAGGGCAAGGTCCGTCTGCAGATCACCGATCCCGAAGGCCATGTGTTCGAAGAACTCGTGCCCAAGGAAAAGAACATCCTGGTGCACGAAGGCCAGGTGGTGAACAAGGGCGAGTCCATCGTCGATGGCCCGGCCGATCCGCAGGACATCCTGCGCCTCTTGGGCATCGAAGAGCTGTCGCGCTACATCGTCGATGAAGTGCAGGACGTGTACCGCTTGCAGGGCGTGAAGATCAACGACAAGCACATCGAGGTGATCGTTCGCCAGATGCTGCGCCGCGTCGTGGTCGAGAACGTCGGTGAGTCGAACTACATCGCTGGCGAGCAGGTCGAGCGCTCCGAGATCCTCAACACCAACGAGGCACTGCAGGCCGAGGGCAAGATCCCCGCGACCTACAGCAACCTGTTGCTGGGTATCACGAAGGCATCGCTGTCGACCGACTCGTTCATCTCGGCGGCGTCCTTCCAGGAAACCACCCGCGTGCTCACCGAGGCTGCCATCATGGGCAAGCGCGACGAGCTGCGTGGCCTGAAGGAAAACGTCATCGTGGGTCGCCTGATCCCTGCCGGTACCGGCCTGGCCTACCACCAGGCGCGCAAGGCCAAGGACGCCATGGACGACGCCGAGCGCCGTGCCATCGCCGAAGCCGAAGCCGCTGAAATGGCGGCCTCGTCGACGGACGATGCCACCGAGGTCGAAGGCAGCACCACCACCGCCACGGACACGTCCGCAGACTGACGCCCCGTGGCACCGGACAAGGCCCCAGCGATGCAGCAATGCGCGGCGCGTGGGGGTCTGGTTCGGTGCAGGCCCCGGCCCGAAAACGCTCCCGCCCTGTCTTCGGACAGGCCGGGAGCGTTTTTATTGGAGCGCTGCCGGTGCGCTCCGCTTGTTCTCCTCCGTTTTCTTTTCCCGGCCACGGGCTGCGCCTGCAGCGCCAACCTGTGGCAATGTGTATGTGGTCATCGCCCCTTTTCTGGATTTTTGTCGCCATCATGCTGTTCTGGGCCCTGGGGGCCTACAACCGCCTGACACGGCTGCGCTCCTCCGTGGTCCAGGCCTTTGGGGCCGTGGATGCCCACCTGGTGCGCCTGATCGCCCTGCTGGGTGAGTTCGACGCGGTCCAGGGCCACAGTGCGGCCCCTGCGGCAGTGTCGGGTGGCGCCGCGAACAGTGATGAATCGCCCACCCCGCTGCTGGATCCGGCCAAGGTCGCAGCCCTGCGCGGTGCCACCACCCAGATGGGGGCGTCGCTGGCTGTGGCGCGCTCGCAGCCCCTGCAGCGCGACGCCCTGGCAGCGCTGACCGCCGCGCGCAGCGTGCTCGACGCCACTTGGCGCAGCGTGGTGACCGAAGCCGATGGCCCGGATGTCCGGGAGATGGTGGCGCCCTGGTCCATCCGCTGGGAAGAGCACCACGCCCAGATCGATCTGGCGGTGCAGGTGATCAACCATGCCGCAGAGCAGCACGATGCCGCCATCCACCAGTTTCCGGCCCGCTTGCTCGCCTGGGTCTTTGGATTCAAGGCGGCCAAGGGCTTGTGATCCTTCGCCTGTTTCCTGCTCCTTCCCACTGATTGCCAGACACCGCGCCCGGGCGCGGTGACCCCAAGGGTCCCACCACCATGAAACCAGCACCACCCCAACCCACTGCGTCCGACAAGCGGCGCCCTGGCGCCGATCGCAATGCCGTGCAGCCCGCTGCCGGCGGCGGCGCGCCCCAGGTGGCGCTGTGGCAGCAGCTCATCGCGGTGGCCGGCGTGCTCCAGGCGATCCGCGGTGGCGCCTCGGGCACGGCGGCGCTGGACGCGGTCGGCGCGGCGCTGCGCCCAGGCGTGCAGGCCCTGCTGTTCCAGGTGCTGCGCAACCTCGGGCGTGCCGAGGCCCTGCGGCGACAACTGGCCCGGCGACCGCCTCCGGCCGATGCGGATGCCCTGCTGTGCGCCGCGCTCGCCTTGTGCTGGCGTGCTGACGAGGCCCCCTACGAGCCGTTCACCCTGGTCAACCAGGCGGTGGAAGCGGCCAAGCGCCACCCGGCCACACGCGCCCAGTCTTCGTTCATCAATGCCTGCCTGCGGCGTTTTCTGCGCGAAAGCGACGCCCTGGTGGCGGCCACCGATGCCGATCCCGTGGCGCGCTGGAACCACCCGCTGTGGTGGATCAAGCGCCTGCAAAAGGACCACCCGGCGCAGTGGGAGCAGATTCTGCACGCCAACAACACCCATGCCCCGATGGCGCTGCGCGTGAACCGGCTGCAGGGGAGCCAGGCGCAGTACCACCAGGAACTGGCCGAGATGGGCGCTGCTGCCGACCTGGCCGGCGCCGACGGCCTGGTGCTGCAGCGGCCGCTGCCGGTACAGGCGCTGCCTGGTTTCGCACAGGGCCGGGTGTCGGTACAGGACATGGCGGCCCAGCAGGCGGCCCCCCTGCTGCTGCAGGGCATGGACCGCACGCGCAGCCTGCGGGTGCTGGATGCCTGCGCCGCGCCTGGCGGCAAGACCGCCCACCTGCTGGAGATGGCCGGGGAGGGCGCCCCCCTGCAGGTGACGGCCCTGGAGATCGACGCCATGCGCGCCGAGCGCATCCACCAGACCCTTGCGCGCCTGGGCCTGTCTGCCCAGGTGCTGGTGGCCGACGCCGCCCGGCCCGAGACCTGGTGGCCCGCGGCCAGTGGCGGGGCGCTGTTCGATGCCATCCTGCTCGACGCGCCCTGCACCGCCTCCGGCATCGTGCGCCGCCACCCAGACGTGCGCTGGCTGCGCCGCGAGACCGACATCGCCCAGCTGGCGGCCCTGCAAAAGCAGCTCTTGGCCACCCTGTGGCCGCTGCTCGCACCCGGTGGGCGGCTGCTGTACTGCACCTGCTCCGTCTTCCGTGCGGAGGGCGATGCGCAGGTGCAAACGTTTCTTGCACACAACACCGATGCACATTTGCTCCCCTCGCCCGGGCATTTAATCCCCCGCGCAGCGGACAAGCAGGGGGCTGTCCCGGACAATCGAATCGGTGATCACGACGGATTTTTTTACGCACTGTTGCAAAAATCGGCCGACTGAGCGTTTGGCAGCTCGTTGGGTGTGGATTGGTGCGTTTTTGATGCTGATCACCTTGCTGGCGTGGCCGCTGGCCACCCGGGCAGAGAGCAGCCGGGGCGAGGTGGCCGAACTGCGGCTGCAGCGCCTGGACGACGGGATCTACCTCAGCACCAGCCTGGAGTTCGACCTGCCCGAGCTGGCCGAGGACGCACTGCGCAAGGGCATTCCCATGTACTTCGTGATGGAGGCGCAGGTGATGCGTGACCGCTGGTACTGGTCCGACCGCCTGGTTGCGGAGGCCACGCGCTACCTGCGGCTGAGCTACCAGCCCCTGACCCGGCGCTGGCGCCTGAGCACCTCGGCATCGCCCATCACCAACACCGGCGTGGGCGTGGCCTTGGTGGGCCAGAATTTCGACGATCTGGAGGATGCGCTGTCTGCAATGCAGCGTGTTTCGCGCTGGAAGATCGCAGAAGCTGCTGCAATCGATACCGATGCAGGCCATTCGATACAGTTCCGTTTCAGGCTCGACATGTCGCAGCTGCCCCGCCCCTTCCAGATCGGTGCGGTGGGTCGCTCGGGCTGGAACCTGCTGGTCTCGCGCTCCGGGCGCCTCGCCCTGCCGGAAGGCGCCAAGTGAGCACCTCGGGCCCGGCGGCGCCCGCGTCGGCTTCGGCCCATCTGGCGGCACGCCAGTCCCGCGCCGTGCGCTGGGCGGTGGGGGTGGGCGCGGCCATCATGTCGGCCATCGGGCTGGTGCTGCTCTTCCTGCTGACACTGGCCACCAACAACCGCGCGCTCTACGAGCGCAACTACGCCTGGCTGTTCGGCGTGAACGTGCTGGTGGCCCTGCTGCTGCTTGCGGTGCTGGGCTGGGTGGCGGTGCGCCTGTGGCTGCGCCTGCGCCGGGGCCGCTTCGGCAGCCGCCTGCTGGTGAAGCTGGCGGCCATTTTTGCGCTGGTGGGCCTGGTGCCCGGTGTGCTGATCTATGTGGTGTCCTACCAGTTCGTGACCCGTTCCATCGAAAGCTGGTTCGACGTGAAGGTCGAGGGGGCGCTGTCCGCCGGGGTGAACCTGGCGCGCGTCTCGCTCGATGCCCTGGCGACCGACATGGCCTCCAAGACGCGCACCGCCAGTGCCCAGGTGGCGCAGGTCCCCGACGCTTCCGCCGGGGTGGTGCTCGAGCGCATCCGCGACCAGTTGGGGGCCACCGACGTCATCCTGTGGAACGGTGCCGGACAGGCGGTGGCCAGTGCCGGCCAGTCGCGCTTCAGCCTGAACCCCGAGCGGCCCGGCGTGCCGCTGCTGCGCACCGTGCGCCAACAGCGTGCGCTGGCGCAGATCGAGGGGCTCGACGATATAGCCGACCCTGTCGCCGTGCAGAACGCACGGGTGAAGATCATCGCCCTGGTCAGCAGCCCCACCGTGGGCTTGCTGGCCGAGCCGCGCTACCTGCAGGCCACGCTGATGCTGCCGCCGGCCCTGGTGGAGAACGCCATCGCCGTGCAGGAGGCCAACCGCGAGTACCAGGAGCGCGCCCTGGCGCGCGGTGGCCTGCGGCGCATGTATGTGGGCACGCTCACGCTGAGCCTGTTCCTGGCCGTCTTCGGTGCCGTGCTGCTGGCCGTGCTGCTGGGCAACCAGCTGGTGCGGCCGCTGCTGGTGCTGGCCGAGGGGGTGCGCGAGGTGGCTGCCGGCAACCTGAGCCCCAAGGCCGCCCTGCAGGGCAAGGACGAACTCGGCGGCCTGACCCGTTCGTTCGCGCTCATGACCCAGCAGCTGGCCGATGCCCGGGGTGCCGTGGAGCAGAGCATGAGCGAGGTGGACGCGGCCCGCGCCAACCTGCAGACCATCCTGGACAACCTCACCGCCGGCGTGATGGTGCTCGATGGCGCGGGCACGATCCGCTCGTCCAACCCCGGGGCCACGCGGATCCTGCGCGCGCCCATGGCGGCGTACGAAGGGCAGGCCCTGGCCGAGGTGCCGGGCCTTGCGGACTTTGCCGCCGCCGTGCAAAAGCAGTTTGCCGCCTTTCTGGGCGAGCGTGACCACCATGGCCTGGACCACTGGCAGCATCCGTTCGAGCTGCACGCCTCCCTTGCCGGGGCCGGGCAGCACGCGACCAGCATCATTGCGCGGGGCGCCGAGCTCCCGGATTCGACCCGACTGTTGGTTTTTGACGACATTTCAGAGATCGTTTCTGCGCAGCGTGCGCAGGCCTGGGGAGAGGTTGCGCGCCGCCTTGCGCATGAGATCAAGAACCCGCTGACGCCCATCCAGCTGTCGGCCGAACGGCTGGAGATGAAGCTCACCGGCAAGGTCGGCGCGACCGAACAGGCCGTGCTCGCCAAGTCGGTCCGGACCATCGTCGAGCAGGTCGATGCCATGAAGCGCCTGGTCAACGAATTCCGTGATTACGCCCGTCTGCCGGCGGCCGAGTTGCATGCGCTGGACATCAATGCACTGGTGACCGATGTGCTCCATCTGTATGGCGAGGAAAACGCCACGGTCCCCGTGAAAGCTGAGCTGGACGCGCGTTGCCCGGCGATTGCAGGCGATGCGCAGCAACTGCGCCAGGTGGTGCACAACCTGCTGCAGAACGCACAGGACGCGACCGAACAGGCGCGCGCAGCGGGTGGCGAGAACCTGCCGCCCGTGCGCATCACCACCCGCTGGAGCGAGTCGTCGGGGCGCGTGCGGCTCACGGTTTCGGACAGCGGCAGCGGCTTTCCCGCACACATCCTGCAGCGCGCTTTCGAGCCCTATGTCACCACCAAACCGCGTGGCACCGGCCTGGGTCTGGCGGTGGTGAAAAAGATCGCGGACGAGCACGGAGCTCGCATCGACCTGTCCAACCGTGTGGAAGATGGCGTGGTGCGGGGCGCCCAAGTGTCGTTATCATTCGCCACTGAACCAGCGGTGGCGGCATAACAACACCGCCCCGCAGTACCTCCCAAGGCGTTTTCACACACATGGCAAACATTCTGGTGGTCGACGATGAGCTCGGCATTCGCGACCTGCTGTCCGAAATCCTGAACGACGAAGGCCACAGCGTGGACCTCGCAGAGAACGCGACGCAAGCCCGTGCAGCGCGTGCCGGCAGCAGCTATGACTTGGTGCTGCTCGACATCTGGATGCCCGACACCGATGGGGTGTCGCTGCTCAAGGAATGGGCCACCGGCGGTGTGCTGACCATGCCCGTCATCATGATGAGCGGCCACGCCACCATCGACACGGCGGTGGAGGCCACCCGCATCGGCGCCTTCTCCTTTCTGGAAAAGCCCATCACCCTGCAAAAGCTGCTCAAGGCCGTGGAACAGGGCCTGGCGCGCAATGCGGCCCACCATGCCGCACCCGTGGCCGCCGTGCAGGCCCCGGCCGCTGCGCCGGCCGATGCGCCGTTCACCCAGGTGCCGGTGATCACGGCCTTGTCCGGTGTCGAGACCGGCCCGCATTCGCACCAGGGGTTCGATCTGGACCGCCCGCTACGCGAGGCGCGCGATGGCTTTGAAAAGGCCTACTTCGAATTCCACCTCGCGCGCGAAGGCGGCTCCATGACCCGCGTGGCCGAAAAGACCGGCCTGGAACGCACCCACCTGTACCGCAAGCTGCGCCAGCTGGGTGTGGACCTGGGCCGTGGCAAGCGCGCCTGAAAAAAATTGATCCGTAATCTTTTTAGGGCCAATTTTCTGGCTATAATTTGAGGCTCAGGCCCGGTAGCTCAGTCGGTAGAGCAGAGGATTGAAAATCCTTGTGTCGGTGGTTCGATTCCGCCCCAGGCCACCAAATCGCAACGCCCCAGTATCTTCAATGGTGCTGGGGCGTTTTGCATTCAGGGGCCAGTTCCACTGGACGGCTGGGCGGCCCATTTCCTAAGATGGCTGCTGTGCACACACCGCCATCCTCTGACTATCCCCCTTTCCGCAGCCCCCGGCTGCAGCCTTGGCGCAGGCGCTCGGCCTGCCGCTGTTCGCATCTCCCTGGCACATGCCCCAGTACCCCGAGGGGGCCGTGGGGCGATGGCGCATGCAGCGTGGCCGCGTGGGCCTGGACCGCGGTTACCACAGTGGTCCCTGTGTCGCCGCGGATTCCGCCGTGCTCCTGCGCCAAGGTGCTGGCGATCGCTGGGAAACCTGGATGTCGCTCTCTCCCTTCGAAATCGAAAGCCAGGAGCTGGCCTGCCGCCATGCGCATGGGGACACGGTCGTGATGGGCCTGGGCATGGGCTGGACGGCGGCCAACATGGCATTGCAGCCTGCCGTGCGCAAGGTCACGGTGGTGGAGCGCGACGCCGAGGTGCTGGAGCTCTTCGACGAGTGCCAGGTGCTCGCGGGCCTGCCGGCGTCGGCCGCCAGCAAATTCGATCTCGTGCAGGCCGATGCCCTGGAATGGACGCCGCCGATGGGCACGCCGGCAATCGATTTTCTGTTTGCCGACATCTGGCTGGATATCGCCGAGCCGCGCACGCTGGCCGACGTGCAGCGCATGCAGTCGAACGTGCAGGCCAAACAGGTGTACTTCTGGGGGCAGGAGCTGGTGCTGGGCGCCTTGGCGCGCCAACAGGCGCAGCCGTCCGATGGCCTGTGCTGGACGCAGGCGCTGGAGTGGGCGGTACGTGGCACGGGCCTGCCGTTGCTGCAGCAACCGGCCGCGGGCCATGCAGACTTTGTCGCCCAGGTGCTGCAGTTGCGCGAAAGGTCCGCGTCTTTGCCTTGAGGGCGGGGGGCTTCGAAAAAATTCTCTTCAGGCAGTTGACGAAATAGTAAAGACTATTTACATTAACTTCCATCGCGGTTTGAACCGCAGCCTGCTTATTCAGACCGACTGACCTTCTCACCAGGATTGACCATGAACGCCATCGCCACCCTCACCAGCCGCCGACCCGCACCGGGCCGCGCGCTCGTGCGCGTCGCTGCGATGGCCCCGCGTGCGGTCTTGCGCCTGCTGCCCTGTCTGGCGGCTGATTTGTGTGCACATGACCACGATGAGGATCGTTGGCCACCGGGTGGAGGGCGCGCCGCATAGGCGCATTCCCTTCCAAGCTCTCTTCGCAGAGGCCCGGGCACCGCAAGGTTCCGGGCCTTTTCGTTTTGTTTTCAGTGCCTGCGGCGATCGTGCTGCAGGCCATCGATGTTCTTTCACAAGCTGCTGCGGGGCCTTGCCGGACATGACACTGGCACAGTGACCCCGCCCGAGAAAAATCATTTCGGGTGTGTCTTCGCACCACCGCCAGGGAAGAGCCGCGTGGACGGCCTGGCGGGATGTGCAGGGGATCGCGACCTCCCTGTGCAGCGATGTCGACGGGGGCGCGCGCCGGCCGCGCGTGGCCCATCGCGTGAGGGCACAACCGAAATGGAGGACTGTTTGTTTTCTTGGTGATTCAAGCCCCGGTGACGGAACTGGCATACGTGTCCGCCTTAGAAGCGGAATTCTGGGAGTTCGACTCTCCCCTGGGGCACCAATTATTTTTGCTGGGTGTACTGTCAATCTGGTAGACGGCCTGCCTTGGACGCAGGAGGCTGCAGGTTCAAATCCTGCCACCCAGACCAGCATTCTTCGTCTCGTTCGTCTAGCGGTGAGGACACCGGACTTTCACTCCGGAGATCGCGGGTTCGAATCCCGCACGGGACGCCACATTGATCTTTTTTTGCTTCGCTAACTCAGTGGCCAGAGTGCCTCCCTGTCTAGGAGGAAGTCAGGGGTTCGATCCCCCTGCGAAGCGCCATCTATCTCCCCCGCGTTAGCTCAATGGATCAGAGCACTTGCCTACGAAGCAAGGGGTTGCACGTTCGAGTCGTGCACGTGGGGCCAGTTTCCAGTGCCTGCTTCGCAGGCACCCAAGGGTGCGGTAGCAAAGCGACCATGCAGCGGATTGCAAATCCGCAGACACCGGTTTGAATCCGGTCCGCACCTCCAGTTCGTTGTCTTCCTTTTCTCTCATGGTGCGCGTAGCTCAATGGCAGAGCTGCGGGTTGTGATCCCGCCGACGACGGTTCGATTCCGTTCGTGCACCCCATCATTTCCTTTGCCTCTCTCCATGGCGCAATTGGCAGACGCACCAGTCTCAAACCCTGGGGCCTTCGGGCATGTCCGTTCGAGTCGGACTGGAGAGACCACCACCACGGTCGCGGCAAAGACACCCTGCGGCGAGTCCGGTGAAAAAGCGGTGCCTGGGCAGCGGGCTGGGCGCTGCTCTACGATGGCCGCTGTTCACCCCGCGACACTCCGGTGAACGATGGCGCCCCTGCCGTGGCCACACCCCCCGGCGCCAGCCAGCCCCCTGGATCCATGGTCCCCGGTACCGCTCGGGCCCATGGCCTCCAGGCTGCCCGCCACCGATCTTCGCTGCCATCGCTCAAGCGCCCCCGCTGGCGCCGGAGTGTCCTCTTCGCCTTGCTTGCAAAGGACACCATGCCAGTCTCTGTGCCTTCCCATCCGGTCTTGTCCCATCCCTCGATGTCGCCCGAGCAGCGCCATGCCATGGACCTGCTGCTCACCCGGCACTCGCCCTGGCCGCTGGTGGAGCCGGCGCCCGATCCCGCGGCGCTGGACCTGGTGTTCGCGGCCGCCATGCGGGCGCCCGACCATGGGCAGCTGCGGCCCTGGCGCTTCGTCCTTGTGCGCGGCGATGCGCGCCTGGCGCTGGGCCAGGTGTTCGCAAGGGCGGCGCGGGCGCGCGATCCCTATGACGATGGTGAGCGCTTTCGCGCCAAGGCCGTGGCGGCGCCCTTGTTGGTGGCGCTGATCGCGCAGGTCAAGGCGCCGCACAAGGTGCCCGAGAGCGAGCAGGTGTTGGCCACGGGGGCTGCCGTGATGAACATGCTCAACGCCCTGCACATCCTCGGCTACGGCGGCTTCTGGGCCACCGGGGTCAATGCCTACGACGACAACGTGAAGGCGGCCCTGGGCCTGGGCGCGGGCGACCGCCTGCTGGGATTCCTCTACATGGGCACCCCCAAAGACCGCTTGCAGCCACCCGAGCGGCAGGACGCTGCGGGCTTTGTTCGGGAGTGGGTGCCGCAGTCCTGATCCAGGGCGCTGATCCTTCCAGGTGCCGGCGCTTCAGGCTGCGGCCATGCAGCCGGGGTCCCGGCGCGTGGCCATGCGCACGCCGAGCGCGGCCAGGCTGGCAGTCGTCGCCAGCAGCGTGACACCCATCCAGCCCCACGAGGCCAGCAGCAGGCTGCCCAGGCCGGCACCGGTCGCCATGCCGATGAACATGCCCGTCATCAACACGGCATTGAGCCGGCTGCGCGCTCCCGGATCGATGCCGTAGACCATGGTCTGGTGGGAGATCAGCGCCGCCTGCACGCCCAGGTCGAAGCCGATGGTGCACACCACCAGCAGGCACAGCTGGGCGCCAGAGGGGATCCAGGGGCCCGCAGCCATGGCGGCGAAGGACAGGGCGGCCAGGCCGGCCCCCCAACGGACCACCCGTTCCGGGCCTGTGCGGTCGGCCAGGCGGCCGGCAAGGGGCGCAGCCAGTGCGCCGGCCGCTCCGGCCAGGCCAAACGCGCCCGCGGCGGTACTGCCCAGGTGGAAGGGCGCGCCGTGCAGCATGATGGCCAGGGTGGACCAGAAGGCGCTGAACCCTACCGCCAGCAGGCCCTGGGCCAGGGCGGCACGCCGCAGCGTGGGATGCTGCCGCCACAGTGCAGCCAGCGAGGCCAGGAGCTGGCCATAGGGCAGGGCGGTGGTGGCATGAAAGCGCGGCAGGCCGCGCCAGGTGGCCACCGCGATGGCCGATACCGCCACGGCCGCGGCCAGGAACATGCCGCGCCAGCTGAAGTGCTCGGCCACGAAACCGCTCACCACGCGCGACAGCAGAATGCCCAGCAGCAGGCCGGTCATCACCATGCCCACCACCTTGCCGCGGTGTGCGGTGGGTGCCAGGGTGGCGGCGGCGGGCACGATGTCCTGCGCCATGGTGGCTGTGATGCCGATGGCCAGGCTGGCGGCCAGCAGCACGCCGATGGAGGGCGCCAGCGCTGCCAGCAGCAATGCGGCTACCAGCGCCGCGGCCTTGGCCACGATGATGCGGCGCCGGTCGAAGCGGTCCCCCAGCGGCGCCAGCAGCAGGATGCCCAGCGCATAGCCCAGCTGCGTCAGGGTGGGAACCTGGCCCACGGCCTGGGCAGAGGCGCCGAGGTCTGCGCCCAGCACGCCCAGCATGGGCTGGCTGTAGTACAGCGATGCCACCCCGAGGCCGGCCCCGGTGGCGAGCAGCAGCACCCGCGATGTGGGGAGCTGCGTCTCCCCCGAAGAAGATCTCGCAGTATCCGTTTCATGTATGGAAGACATGGTATTAACCCTTGGTAAAAAGCATGGCTGCCAGTGTGATTCGGCACCCCTCGCCTTGGTAGTACCATCGGGCACAGATCAAATATGCATTGAATGTATGACCAGCGATCCGTCCAACGGGGCGGCACCCTTCCGGGCGGACGAGCCTCTGCCCGTGGAGGGGCTTGGGCGCGCGCCGGGAAACCGGCTGCAGCTCATGGAAACCTTTGTCCACATCGTCGAGGCCGGCAGCCTTTCGGCTGCTGCGGCGCAGATGCATGCCACCCAGCCCACGGTGAGCCGCCGGCTGCAGGCGCTGGAGCAGTTGCTGGGGGTGCGCCTGCTGCAGCGTTCCACCCACACCATGCGCCTCACGGTGGACGGAGAGCGCTGCTACCGCCGTGCCAAGGAGTTGTTGGCCAGCTGGGCGGCGTTCGAGGCCGACCTGCGCGGTGCGCAGCAGGAGCCCGAGGGGACGCTACGCGTGGCCATGCCCCATGCCTTCGGGCAGGAGATGTTCGTCGGCGCCTTGGCGCAGTTTCTGCGCAGGCACCCGCGCGTCTCGGTGGAGTGGTTGCTGCAGGACGATGTGCGCGACTTCATCGGTGCGGGCATCGACTGCGCCATCCAGGTGGGCGAGCCCGCCGATCCCGCCGTGGTGGCCATCCGCCTGGCCGAGGTGCCGCGCATCGTGGTCGGGGCGGCCTCCCTGCCCGGGGCGGGCAGCGCCGACAATCCCGAGGATCTGGCCGCGCTGCCCTGGCTGGCCCTGCAAACCTACTACCGCAATGAGCTGGTGCTCACCCACCGGGTGACGGGTGAGGCGCGCCGCATCGCCCTGCGCCCGCGCATGGCCACCGACAGCCTGTATGCCTTGCGCAGTGCGGCCCGGCTCGGGCTGGGTGCCGGGGCCGGTTCGGCCTGGCTGCTCTCGCAAGATGTGGCCGAGGGGCACCTGGTGCACCTGGCCCCCCAATGGCAGCCTGCGCCGCAGCCGGTGTACCTGATCTATCCGTACGCAAGCTTCTATCCTGTGCGCCTGCTGCGCTTTGTCGCCACCATGCGCGAGGCCGTGCCGGCCATGGTGGCGTCGGGGCCGTTGGCCTGAAAGCCGGGGGCCTTCCGGTCCGTGGCACAATCCCGCTCCCCTTGCGCGGGCGCAGCCCCTTCAGAGGGGACTGCCCGGCCTGCCGGTCTCCTTCGCGCTGCCTGCCGGCGCCGTTGTTTTCTTCTTTCTCTCGCTCCCTGATTTTCCCCATGCCCCTCCTGCAGGACACCACGCTTGGCATCGACTTCGGCACCTCCAACTCGGCCATGGGCGTGCGCGAGGGGCGCGGGCCCGCGCGCATGATCGCCCTGGAGGGCACGGGGGTGACGCTGCCCACGGCGCTGTTCTTCAACGCCGAGGACCACAGCACCCATTTCGGCCGTGATGCCGTGGGCCAGTACCTGGCCGGTACCGAGGGGCGTCTGATGCGCTCGCTCAAGAGCCTGCTGGGCAGTGCCTTGCTGGAGGAAAAGACGGCCGTGCACGGCCAGCTCGTCAGCTACCAGGACATCATCGGCCTGTTCCTGCGCATGCTGGCCAGCAAGGCCACGGCCGACCTGGGTGGCATGCCCGGCCGCGTGGTGATGGGGCGGCCCGTGCATTTCGTGGACGGCGATCCGGAGCGTGACCAGCTGGCCGAAGACTCGCTGCGCAAGGCGGCGCTCGATGCGGGTTTCGAGCAGGTGTCCTTCCAGTTCGAGCCCATGGCGGCCGCCCTCGACTATGAACAGCGCATCGCCCAGGAATCGCTGGTGCTGGTGGTGGACATCGGGGGCGGCACCTCGGACTTCACCCTGGTGCGCCTGGGTCCCGAGCGCCTGGCGCGCGGCGGCGACCGCGCGGCCGATGTGCTCGCCACGACCGGCGTGCATGTGGGTGGCACCGATTTCGACCGGCGCCTGAGCCTGGAGCTGCTGATGCCCATGCTGGGCTTTCGCCACATCGGGCCCAGCGGGCGCGAGGTCCCCAACCGGGTGTTCTTCGACCTGTCGACCTGGCACCTGATCCAGTGGCTGTATGCGCCCAAGGCGCTGCGCGATGCACAGAACCTGCGCACCGACTACGCCGACCAGCGCCTGCATGCCCGGCTGATGACCGTGCTCCAGGAGCGCCTGGGCCACCGCATGGCCAACACCGTGGAGCAGGCCAAGATCGCGGCCTCGCTGTCGCAGGCCCCTGCGCCCATGGACCTGGGCTGGATCGAACCTGCGCTGGAGTCGGCCGTCACGCCCGAAGGGCTCTCGCAGCACCTGGCCGGACCTCTCGAACAGGTGGTGGCCTGCGCGCAGGAGTGCGTGCAACTGGCCGGCCTGGCGCCGCGCGGGCCGGATGCGATTTACCTCACGGGGGGCTCGTCGGCATTGCGGCCACTGCGGGAAGCCCTGCGCCGGGCCTTTCCCGACACGCCCCAGGTCGAGGGTGATCTGTTCGGCGGCGTGGCGGCAGGGCTGGCGGTTTCCGGGCGCTGAACAACCGGGCGTCAGTCGCCCTGCGGCTCGCCCTTTTTCCAGGCCAGGGCCGTGTCGTAGAGCACATTGCGCGATGCGCCGGTGATCTCTGCCGCCAGGCGCACCGCCGTCTTGAGCGGCAGATCGGCCAGCAGCAGGCGCAGCACGCGCAGGCTCTCGCCATCGTCGCCCGCCACGGGCACCGGGTGCAGCAGCACCACGAATTCACCACGCGAGCGCTGGGGCGCGCCCTCCAGCCAGGCGGTGAGTGCCTGCGCGGGCTGGGTCACCACCTCTTCAAACTGCTTGGTCAGCTCGCGCGCCAGGGTCACCGGGCGCTCGCCCAGCACCGCCAGGGCCTGTGCGAGCTCGCCGATGCGGTGGGGGGCCTCCAGCAGCACCACGCAGCGCGGCTCGCCAGCCAGGCGGCCGATGGCGCTGGCCCGTTCGGCATTCTTCACCGGCAGGAAGCCTGCGAAGACGAAGCCGCCATGATCGGCGCTGTGTGCCACCGCGCCTGCGGCACTCAGTGCGGTGGTGATGCTGCTGGCGCCTGGCAGGGGCAGGGTGCGCAGGCCGGCGGCCTGCACCGTGGCCACGAGGCGGGCGCCGGGGTCGCTCACGCCGGGTGTGCCGGCATCGCTCACATAGGCCACACGCTGGCCTTCGTGCAGGCGCTGCACCACGTTCTGCGCCGCCTCGGCCTCGTTGTGCTGGTGCACGGCCAGCAGCTGCGAAGCGTTCTTGTCGATGCCATAGGCGCGCAGCAGCGACTGGGTGTGGCGCGTGTCCTCGCAGGCCACGGTGTCGGCCTGCTGCAGCACGTGCAGGGCGCGCAGCGTGATGTCGGCCAGGTTGCCGATGGGCGTGGCCACCACGTACAAGGCCCCCTGCGGATAATGCTGCGCAGACGCTGCATCGCGTGCGGCATCGAGGGCGGAAGCGAAAGAGGCGCTCAATGAAATTCCTTGGAAGATGGCTGACCGCGGACAAGCCCACACCCGCCGCAGTGGGCAACAACACCACCCGGCAGCAGGGCGCGCTGGCGGAAGACCGTGCGCTGGCGCACCTGCAGGCCGCCGGATTGCGCCTGCTCACGCGCAATTATCGGACGCCCGGGCGCGGCGGGGGCGAGATTGACCTGGTGATGTGCGAGCGCGATGGCACCACCGTTTTTGTGGAGGTGCGCAGCCGTGCCAGCCAGGCCTTTGGTGGGGCCGGGGCGAGCATCGGCGCCGCCAAGCAGCAGCGCATCGTGCTGGCGGCACGGCACTATCTGATGCGCCTGGCCTCGCCGCCACCGTGCCGCTTTGACGTCGTGCTGGTCGAAGAGGCCCAGGTGCAGTGGCTCAAGGCGGCCTTCGACGCGCAGTGATCTGCAAAGTTCAAACCCACACCCGGGGCGCAACCCTCGGTGCAGCCTAAACCCTTTGCTACAAAATTCGGGGCAAAAGCTGTAACACGCGGCGGGTATCATCGGACCTCCATGCTTGAGCAACGCATCCAACAGCACTTCATCGACAGCGCCGACCTGAAATACCAGGCGGCCCAGACCCTGAGCACCCCCATTGCCGCGGCAGTGCAGGCCATGCTGGCCTGTGTCACCAGCGGCGGCAAGGTACTGGCCTGCGGCAATGGCGCCTCGGCCGCCGAGGCGCAGCAGTTCGCCGCCTTCTGCGTGGCCGGCTTCGAGCGCGAACGCCCCGAACTGGCCGCCATGGCCCTCACGGCCGACAGCACCCTGCTGACGGCAGGGCCAGGAGGCGCCCAGGACCCCGGTTCCCAGCAATTTGCCCGCCAGGTGCGGGCATTGGGCCAGGCGGGCGACCTGCTGCTGGCCCTGTCGGTCAGCGGCAACGATGCCAACCTGCTGGCCGCGACCGAGGCCGCGCACGAGCGCGACATGACCGTGGTGGTGCTCACCGGCCGCAACGGGGGGCAGCTGGGTGCCGTGCTGCAAGAAACCGATGTGCTGATCAGCGTGCCGCATGACCGCGCCGCCCGCGTGCGCGAAGTCCACGCCCTGGTGCTGCACTGCCTGTGCGACGGCGTGGATGCCCAGTTACTTGGTGAACAGGAGATACCGCTATGAAGCAAACCGTGAACCGCACCCTCTGCACGGCCCTGGCCGCTGCCGCCCTGGCAACCGGCCTGTCGGCCTGCGCTCCGCTGATCGTCGGGGGCGCCGTGGTGGGCAGCATGATGGCCGTGGACCGCCGCACGGCGGGCACCCAGGTCGAGGACGAAGGCATCGAGCTGCGCGCCGCCAACCGCATCCGTGAAGCGCTGGGCGACCGCGCCCATGTGAACGTGACCAGCTACAACCGCCAGGCCCTGCTGACCGGTGAGGTGGCCAACGCCCAGGACCGCGAGACCATCGAACGCATCGTGACCGGCGTGGAAAACGTGCGCTCGGTGGTCAACGACCTGGCCGTCATGCCCGCCACCTCCCTGGGCCAGCGCTCCAACGACACCGTGATCACCGGCAAGGTGCGCGCCAGCTTCGTGGACGCGGCCGACATCTCGGCCAATGCCTTCAAGGTCGTGACCGAGCGCAACATCGTCTACCTCATGGGCCGCGTCACCCAGCGCGAAGCCGGCCGCGCCACCGAGATCTCCCGCGGCGTGAGCGGCGTGAGCAAGGTCGTGCGCGTCTTCGAGATCGTCACCGAAGACGAACTGCGCCGCATCGCCCCCACCCCGGCGCCCGTCACCACCGACACCGCCCCCGCCCGCTCGCTCTGATCCCTGGCGGCGCCGGCCACTCGAAACTGGCGCGGCCAACACCAGCGCCCCCGTGCAAGGGCCGCCCCGCCGCACCGGGGGCGTCCCCCCTCTGGGGGGAAGGCGCGAAGCGCCTCAGGGGGGAGCCTACTTCAAGCGTTTGATGAGACTGGAAGTATCCCAGCGGTTGCCACCCATGCGCTGCACGTCGGCATAGAACTGGTCCACCAGCGCGGTGACGGGCACACGCGAGCCGTTGCGGCGGGCCTCGTCGAGCACCAGGCCCAGGTCCTTGCGCATCCAGTCCACGGCAAAACCGAAGTCGAAATGGTCCTCGACCATGGTCTTGCCGCGGTTGTCCATCTGCCAGCTCTGCGCGGCGCCCTTGCCGATCACCTCCAGCACCTGCTTCATGTCCAGCCCCGCGTTCTGGCCAAAGGCCACGGCCTCGGACAGGCCTTGCACCAGACCGGCGATGCAGATCTGGTTGACCATCTTGGCCAACTGGCCGGCACCGCTGGCGCCCAGCAGGGTGAATGCGCGCGAGAACGCCAGGGCCACGGGCCGGGCCGCGTCGAAAGCCGCGGCATCGCCACCGCACATCACCGTGAGCTGGCCGTTCTGCGCACCGGCCTGGCCACCGGAGACGGGGGCATCGACAAAATGCAGGCCCGCAGCCTGCGCCGCGGCGTAGAGCTCGCGCGCCACTTCGGCCGATGCCGTGGTGTGGTCCACGAACACCGCACCGGCCTTCATGCCTGCGAAGGCGCCGTCGGCACCGAGGGTGACCGAGCGCAGGTCGTCATCATTGCCCACGCAGCAGAAAACGAAGTCAGCGCCCGCTGCGGCCTCGCGTGGCGTGGCCGCGTGGCGCGGTGCCTTGCTGGCGGCAAACTCCTCGCACCAGGCGGCGGACTTGGCGGCCGTGCGGTTGTAGACGGTGACCTCGTGGCCGGCCAGGGCCAGGTGGCCGGCCATGGGGTAGCCCATCACGCCCAGGCCCAGGAAGGCGACCTGGAGGGAGGGGGTGGCGTCGTAGCTGCGGGGATTGGTGCTTGGCATGTCCGAGGTCTTCCAAAAGAAAAAAAGCCCGCCCAGAAGGGCGGGCGAGAGTGTGTGCGGTGGGTACTTCCTGCGGGCGTCGGCGGTCAGACGATCGCAAAATGCTCCGTGCCCTGGGCCAGGTCGGGCGACTTGGCGCGCTGGCTGTTGAGCTTGATCTGCAGGCGCAGGTCGTTGAGCGAGTCGGCGTTGCGCAGCGCGTCTTCGTAGCTGATCAGGTTGGCCTCGTAGGCATCGAACAGCGCCTGGTCGAAGGTCTGCATGCCCAGGTTGCGGCTCTTCTTCATGATTTCCTTGATCTCATGGACATCGCCCTTGAAGATCAGGTCCGAGATCAGCGGGGTGTTGAGCATGATCTCCACGGCCGCCGCGCGGCCCTTGCCGTCCTGCTTGGGGATCAGGCGCTGCGAGACCAGGGCGCGCAGGTTCAGCGACAGGTCCATCAGCAGCTGGGCGCGGCGCTCCTCGGGGAAGAAGTTGATGATGCGGTCCAGCGCCTGGTTGGCGCTGTTGGCGTGCAGCGTGGCCAGGCACAAGTGGCCGGTTTCGGCGAAGGCCACGGCATGCTCCATGGTCTCGCGGTCGCGGATTTCCCCCATCAGGATGACGTCGGGCGCCTGGCGCAGCGTGTTCTTGAGGGCGGCTTCCCAGGTGTCGGTATCGAGGCCCACCTCGCGCTGCGTGACCACGCAGTTCTTGTGCGGGTGCACGAATTCGATCGGGTCTTCCACCGTGATGATGTGGCCGAAGGAGTTTTCGTTGCGCCAGTCCACCATGGCGGCCAGCGTGGTCGACTTGCCCGAACCCGTGGCACCCACCAGGATGCACAGGCCGCGCTTGGTCATGGTGACTTCCTTGAGCACCTGCGGCACGCCCAGGCCATCGATGGTGGGCAGGGTGAGCGGAATCGTCCGCAGCACCATGCCGACCTTGCCCTGCTGGATGAAGGCGTTCACCCGGAAGCGGCCGATGCCGGCGGGCGAGATCGCGAAATTGCACTCCTTGGTGCGCTCGAAGTCCGCCACCTGCTTGTCGCTCATGACGGCACGCGCCAGCGTGAGCGTGTGGGTGGGCGTGAGTGGCTGGGGCGACACCTTGGTCACCTTGCCATCGACCTTGATGGCCGGTGGAAACTCTGCCGTGATGAACAAGTCGCTGCCATTGCGGCTGACCATCAGCTTGAGCAGGTCGTTGATGAATTTACTGGCCTGATCGCGTTCCATCAGAATTTCTCCCTTGCGGTCCTTGTCTGCCGGACGGTCATTGTCATTTCTGGTTGCCGTCGCTCAGGCGGGCACTCACCACGCGCAGGCGCAACGACAGTTTGCGGGCCAGCAGGGCAATCAGGCTGGCTGCGAGCTGCGGGTCCTTGGACATCATGTCGTCCATGGCTTCGGCGCTCAGCACCGCGATCTCGCAGTCGGTGAGCGTGGTGCAGGCGGAAAAGCGGATACCGCTGTCCAGCAGCGACATTTCTCCCAGGATGTCACCGGGCCGCGTCTCGGCCAGGCGCAGGTGCTCACCCCAGGGCTGCACGCGGTCCACGGCGATGGTGCCGGTGAGCAGCACCACCATGAAGTTGCCGTACTCGTCCTGGCGGATCACGTCGCGGTTGGAGGGAATCGCGGCAAATTCGAAAAAGCGCTCCATGCGCTCCACGGCGTCCTTGTCCAGGTGGGCCATGTACTTGTCCTTGGCCCACAGCCCCTGCAGCAGCTTGCCGCCACGGCTCGTGGGCAGGCGCTTGGCCCCCACCTCCACGGCACGGGCCTCCCAGGGCACCAGCATGGAGTCGTCCACGCCCTGGCCGGCAAAAGCCGTGGAGAACAGTACGGAATCGCTGCTCTCCTCGGCCGGCTTGTTGCCGATCGACTTCATGCGCAGAAGGCCGAGAATGCCTTTCATAGTTTGCTCCGAGTGCGGCGCATTGCGCCGCCGTATCTTCTAGTTCAGTGTGTTCGCCCGTGCTGCCGTCAGCCGGGGAAGTTTTCGGGAATCTTGGCCTTGGCACGGGCCTCTGCGGGGCTGATGACATTGCGACGCACCAGATCCGTGAGGTTCTGGTCCAGGGTCTGCATGCCCACGCTGTTGCTGGTCTGGATGGTGGAGTACATCTGCGCCACCTTGGCCTCGCGGATCAGGTTGCGGATGGCGCTGGTGCCCAGCATGATTTCATGCGCCGCCACGCGGCCCGAGCCGTCCTTGGTCTTGCACAGGGTCTGCGAGATCACGGCCTGCAGCGATTCGGAGAGCATCGCGCGGACCATTTCCTTTTCTTCGGCCGGGAACACGTCGATGATCCGGTCGATGGTCTTGGCGGCGCTCGAGGTGTGCAGCGTGCCGAACACCAAGTGGCCGGTTTCCGCCGCCGTCATGGCCAGGCGGATGGTTTCCAGGTCGCGCATTTCGCCCACGAGGATGGCGTCCGGGTCTTCGCGCAGTGCGGATTTCAGCGCGGCAGCGAAAGACAGCGTCATGGGGCCGACTTCGCGCTGGTTGATCAGGCACTTCTTGGATTCGTGCACGAATTCGATCGGGTCTTCCACCGTGAGGATGTGGCCGTACTCGGTCTCGTTGAGGTAGTTCACCATGGCCGCGAGCGTGGTGGACTTGCCCGAGCCCGTGGGGCCGGTCACCAGCACCAGGCCGCGCGGCTTCAGGGCCAGGTCGCCGAAGATCTTGGGGGCATTGAGCTGCTCCAGCGTCAGGATCTTGCTTGGAATGGTCCGGAACACGGCGGCCGCGCCGCGGTTCTGGTTGAAGGCATTGACGCGAAAACGCGCCAGGCCCTCGATTTCGAACGAGAAGTCGACTTCCAGGAATTCCTCATAGGTCTTCCGCTGGGCGTCGCTCATGATGTCGTACACCATGCCGTGGACCGTCTTGTGGTCCAGTGCGTCCACATTGATGCGGCGCACGTCGCCGTGGACCCGGATCATGGGGGGCAGGCCTGCAGAGAGGTGCAGGTCGGAAGCCTTGTTCTTGACGCTGAACGCCAGCAGCTGGGTAATGTCCACGGAATCCCCTCAATCGTTTGGTACGCTTGCCAATCATTATGACCACGATTGACAACAACCTCCAACAGGTTATGGGCAGGATTGCACAGGCGTGCAAGGCGGCCGGACGCGATCCTGCGGGGGTGTCGCTGCTGGCGGTTTCCAAGACCTTCGGTGTCGACGCGGTGGCCGAGGCCGTGGCCGCGGGCCAGCGGGCCTTTGGCGAAAACTACATCCAGGAGGGGGTGGAGAAGGTGGCGGCCCTGCGCCTGCTGTCGCCCGCCAGCCTGCAGTGGCATTGCATCGGGCCCATCCAGAGCAACAAGACGCGCCTGGTGGCCGAGCATTTCGACTGGGTGCACACGGTGGACCGCCTGAAGATCGCCGAGCGCCTGTCGGCCCAGCGCCCGGAGCACCTGGCGCCGCTGCAGGTGTGCATCCAGGTCAATGTGGACGGGGGGGAAACCAAGTCCGGCGTTCCCCCCGAAGAAGCCCTGGCGCTGGCCCAGGCTGTGGCAAAACTGCCACGGCTCACGGTGCGCGGGCTCATGAGCATCCCGGACCATGCCCCGGATTTCGAGACACAGAAGGAGCTGCACCTGCGCGCCCAGCGTCTTTTCCGGCAGATCCAGGCCAGCGGTGTGCCCGGTCTGGCCCATTTCGACACCCTGTCGATGGGCATGACGGCCGATCTGGAGGCCGCCATCCATGCCGGCAGCACCCTGGTGCGGGTCGGCACCGGCATCTTCGGCGGCCGCACGTACCCGACCGCCTGAAACCTGGCGCTCAGGTCCCTGTGAAGATGGCCACGCAGTCCAGCGCGGCCTTGATGTCGGCGTCGCTCACGTCCAGGTGCGTCACCCAGCGCAGGCGGGTCTGGCCCGCGTAGAGGCCGCTGGTCACGCGCACGCCGTGCTGGGCCAGCCAGGCGGTGAAGGCGGGCGCCACGTCGGTGTGCAGGTCGGTGAACAAAATGTTGGTCTGCCAGGGGTGGACGGTGATCTTGCCCTTCAGGGCCGGGTGGCTGCGGTTGGCCTCGGCCAGGCCTTCGGCCAATTGGGCCAGGCGCGCATGGTCGTCGGCCATGCGGCGCACATGGTGTTCCAGCGCATAGCGGCCGGCTGCGGCCAGCACGCCGGCCTGGCGCATGCCGCCGCCCAGGATCTTGCGCGTGCGGCGCGCCTGGCGGATGAAGTCGTGGCTGCCCAGCACCAGCGAGCCGATGGGGGCGCCCAGCCCCTTGCTCAGGCACAGCGAGGCCGAGTCGAAATGGCTGCACAGCGTGCGGACCTCGTCGTACACGTCGGTGCCCGCCTTGGCCGCATTGACGGTCGCGGCGTTGAACATGCGCGCGCCGTCCAGGTGCATGGCCAGGCCGCGCTGGCGCGCCAGGGCCGAGACCTCGGCCACATAGTCCGGAGGCAGCACCTGGCCGCCCGTGGTGTTCTCCAGCACCACCAGGCGGGTGCGCGCGAAGTGCGGGTCGTCGGGCTTGATGGCGGCTGCGATGTCGGCCACGCGCAGCGTGCCGTCGGGCTGGGTTTCCACGGGCTGGGGCTGGATGGAGCCCAGCACCGCCATGCCGCCGGCCTCCCAGCGGTAGGTGTGCCAGCTCTGGCCGACGATGGCCTCGTCGCCGCGCTGGCAATGGCCCCACAGGGCGATCAGGTTGGTTTGCGTGCCCGAGGGCGCGAACAGCGCGGCCTCGAAGCCCAGCAGTTGCGCTGCGTAGTCCTGCAGCGCGTTGACGGACGGGTCGTCGCCGAACACATCGTCACCCAGCGGGGCATCGAACATGGCCGCGCGCATGGCGGGCGTGGGCTGGGTGACGGTGTCGCTGCGAAAGTCGGGCATGGGGCGGTTTCCTCGGGTTCTGGGCAATGGCCGCCATGGTAGCCGCGACCCATGGCAGCCGCTTGCCAAGGGGAAACCGGTTGCGGGATCTTTCAGGGCCTGGCCATCTTGCACTCCGTGCCCTGGGCCAGTTCGTTGCCGGTGTAGATGGCGTCGGTGCGAAAGCCGTAGTTCGTGCCTTCCCAGCCGGTCTTCACGCCCTTGCCGTCCACCGGCGCGATGGTGTTGACCACCTGGGGCAGCAGCAGCTGGTGGTCTTCGCCGCGCATGCGCACCGGGCCGACCACGGTGTCCAGGCTCAGGTCCTCGAGCGCGCGGGCGATCTTCACCGGGTCGCTGGACTGGGCCTTGTTGATCGCCGCGGTCAGGAAACGTGGCGTCATGTCGATGCGCGGCGCAAGGAAGTCCTTGCCGGTCTTGGCCTTGTACGCCCTGGCCAGGGCATCCGTCTTCGCGCTATCGGCCTGGCCCGGGTGCCATTCGGCCACCCAGGTGAGTTGGCCGAGCTGGGCCTGCGACACGGCCAGCACCGTGCCGGGCACGGAGCCGGCGCTGTGGTTGAAGTAGCGCAGCTTGTAGCCTGCATCGCCGGCCGCCTTGAGCAGCAGCACCATGTCCTGGCCCCAGTTGCCGGTGATGACCGAATCGGCCTCGGTGCTCTTGACCTTGGACACATAGGGCGAGAAGTCCTTCACCCGGCCAATGGGGTGCAGGGTTTCGCCCACGAACTGGATGTCCGGCCGCGCCAGGCCCACCATCTCGCGGCCGTAGTGCGCCCACTGCTTGCCGTGCGCATAGTCCTGGTTGAGCAAGTAGACCTTCTGGATGTCGGGCTGCTTCTTGATGTAGTTGGCAATGGCCTTCATCTTCATGGCCGTGTTCGCGTCGAACTGGAAGTGCCAGAAACTGCAGGCCTTGCCCGTGAGTTCGGGGTCGATGGAGGAGTGGTTGAGCACCAGGATCTCCTTGCCCGGGTTGCGCTGGTTGTGGCGCGCCGCGGCCTGCACCAGCGCCGTGACCACCGACGAGCCCGATCCGCCCGTGACGATGGCGCGTGCACCCTGGTCGATGGCCGCCTGCAGCGCGCTCTGGCTTTCCTGCGCCGAGAGCTTGCTGTCGAACTGCAGCAGCTGCAGCTTGACCCCCTTGAGCACGCCGCCCTTGGCGTTGATGTCCTCGATGGCGTACTGGGTGTGCGTGAGCATGAGCTCGCCGACGTTGGCGAACGGGCCCGAGAGCGGGTCGATGTAGGCGACCTTGAAGGTCTCCTGTGCCAGGGCGGGGGCTGCCGCGCACAGCAGGGCGGCGCCGGCCGCAACGGGGGTTGCCAGGGAACGCAAAAGGCGGTGCATGCTTGTCTCGCTTTCTTGTGCTGTTGGAAAAATAGTGGTCCCGCACCTGGTCAACGTGCAGGCGGCCTGCGGCGCGTGCGCAGGCCCAGCACCCGCCAGGCCAGAGTGGCCAGCTCCCGTGCCACGTCGTCGGCCGGCAGGCGGCCATCGGGCCGGTACCAGTTGTAGAGAAAGCCGGGCAGGCTGCAGGCGGCCAGGGCGGTGATCTTGGTGTCGTTGAACTCGAACATGCCGTCCCGGCGGCCCTCTTCGAGCAGGGCGCAGAGCCGGTCGTAGAAATGGTTGGCCAGCTGCTTTTGCGCGGCCAGGTACTCGGGGCGGTAGACCTGGGGCTCGCGGTAGGGGAAGAAGGCCGCCGGGTGGTGCGCCAACGTGGCGCGGATCAGCCGGTCGATGCCTTCCACGACCTTCTCGTGCGCCGGGCGCTTGTCGCCATCTGCGAAATCCATGGCCGTGAAGCAGGCCACGGCGGGTGCCCAGCACAGGGTCTCGAAGATCTCCTGCTTGTTGCGGAAGTAGTAGTACACGAAAGGCTTGGTCACCCCGAGCTGCTGCACGATCTGCTCGATGGTGGTGTTGGCATAGCCCTGCGCGTCGAACAGCGCCTCGGCGGCACGCAGGATGCGCTCGCGCTTCTCGTCCGAGCCGGCCGTGGCGGCCTTCTGCCGGCCGCGTGCCTGTACGGGGGGCTGCTCATTCATGGGGGCTGTCCTTTGCGCGACGTCGATTTATACCAATGGGTAGCAATGTTCTACCTGCGGGTATATATTGGCAAGACGCTGGCGGGCGCAGGGACCTATCGCAAACCCTGAAAGGCTGCCAAGAACCAGCGATTCCAGACACCTTGGAGACAACGCATGCCCGATACCGCCACGCCACAGCCGCTGCACGAACACCTGCGCCGCCATGCGCGCGAAACCCCGGATCGCACCGCCTACCTCTGGTACGGCCGGCCCATCACCTGGGCCGAGATCGACGCGGCCAGCGATGCATTCGCGGCGCGCCTGCAGGCGCTGGGCGTGCAGCCGGGCGAGCCGGTGGCGCTGTTCATGAACAACTGCCCGCAGTACGTGATGGCGCACTACGGCATCCAGAAGGTCGGTGCCATCGTCTGCCCCTGCGGGCCGCTCAACAAGGAGCACGAGCTGCAGTACCAGCTGTCGGACCTGAAAGCCCACGTGATCGTTGCGGCCGATGTGCTGTTGCCCGTGGTCGACAAGGTGCGTGCGACCACCGACCTGGCCCATGTCTTTGCCGTGCGCTATGGCGACCTGCTTCCCGACACGCCCAGCATCGATGTGCCGGCTGAGCTGCAGGCCATGCGCGCCGCGGTATCGCCGGTGCCCGCGGGCTGCGAGGACTTTCTGGCCGTGGTGCGTGCCGGGGGCGCGCCCGCGCCCGTGGACATCGGCATGGACGACGTGGCGCTGATGACCTACACCTCGGGCACCACCGGCCTGCCCAAGGGCGCCATGCTCAGCTATGGCAACGCCAGCTTCAAGACCGCCGCATCGGCCGAATGCAATGGTGCGCGCAGCGACGACGTGCTGCTGGCCGTGGCGCCGCTGTACCACATTGCCGGCATGGTCATGGGCGTGAACCTGCCCATCTACACCGGCGCCACCACGGTGCTGCTCTACCGCTTCGACCCCCTGGGCGTTGCGCAGGCGCTGGAGCGCCACCGCGTGAGCTGGTGGTACAGCATCGCACCCATGAACGGCGCCCTCATGCAGGTGCCCGGTGCGCGCGCCATGGACTGGAGCGCGCTGCGCAGGAACCCGGTCACGAGCTTCGGCATCACCTTCACCGAAGCGCTGGCGCAGCAGTGGCAGGGGTTTGCCCCGAACTGCACGTCGTTCGAGGCGTCCTACGGCCTGTCGGAAACGCACACGGTGGACACCTACATGCCGCACGATGCGATCCGCTGGGGTGCGCACGGCAAGCCCGTGCCGGGCAACACCATCCGCATCATCGACCCCGAGACCGGCGCGCCGCTGCCGGCCGGCGAGGTGGGGGAGATCACCATCCAGGGCCCCGGCAACTTCAAGGGCTACTGGAACAAGCCCGAAGCCACGGCGCAGACCCTGCGCAATGGCTGGGTGCACACCGGCGACATGGGGCGCATGGACGCCGATGGCTACCTCACCTTCATCGGCCGCTTCAAGGAGATGATCAAGGTCTCGGGCTACAGCGTGTTCCCCGAAGAGGTCGAGACCCTGCTCATCAAGCACCCCGCCGTGGCGCAGGCCGCCGTGATCGGCGTGGCCGATGCCGAGAAGGGCGAGGTGGTGCGTGCCTTCATCGTGAGGAAGCCCGGCCAGGAGGTGGACGCCGCCGCCCTGGTGGCCTGGGCGCGCGAGAACATGGCGCCCTACAAGACGCCGCGCGAGGTGCGCTTCATCGATGCGCTGCCCGCCACGGGCGCCGGCAAGGTGCTGCGGCGCCTGCTGCGTGACATCCCCTGACCTGTCCTGAGAAGAAGCCCACAATGACCCCGCCCCTGTTCCACAAAGTCCTGATCGCCAACCGGGGCGAGATCGCGCTGCGCATTGCGCGCGCACTGCAGGACCTGTCCATCGCCAGCGTGGCGGTGTATGCCGACGACGACAAAGAGGCACCCCATGTGCGTGCGGCCAATGAGGCCGTGGCCCTGTCTGCCACCGGGCCGTCGGCCTACCTGGACGGTGCGAAGCTCATTGCCATTGCACGCGCGCAGGGCTGCGATGCAGTGCACCCGGGCTACGGCTTTCTCAGCGAGCGCGCCGACTTCGCGCGTGCCTGCGCCGAGGCCGGGCTGCGCTTCATTGGCCCAACGCCAGCCCAACTGAGCCTGTTCGGCGACAAGGCGCAGGCGCGCGCACTGGCGCTGTGCTGCGGTGTGCCGCTGATGCCGGGTACGCAGGCAGCGGTCACGCTGGAGGAGGCACAGGCCTTCTGGCATTCACAGGGCGGTGCGGGCATCCTTATCAAAGCAATTGGCGGTGGTGGCGGGCGCGGCATGCGTGCCGTGCAGTCGGCCGATGAGTTGCCGGCCGCCTATGCGCGCTGCCGCAGCGAGGCGCTGGCCGCCTTCGGCGTTGAGGGCGTCTACGTCGAGCGGCTGATGTCCGGGGCGCGCCACATCGAGGTGCAGGTGCTGGGCGACGGGCGCGAGGTGCTGGCCCTGGGCGAGCGCGAGTGCACGTTGCAGCGGCGCTTTCAGAAGCTGGTGGAGGTGGCGCCCAGCCCCTCGCTGCCCGCGCCGCTGCGCGAGCGCATCGTGGCCGCCGCGCTGGCCATGGCGCGGGAGGTAGCCTACGAGGGCCTGGGCACCTTCGAATTCCTGGTGGACCTGGCGTCCGATGCGCTGCCCTTTGTCTTCATCGAGGCCAACCCGCGCCTGCAGGTGGAGCACACCATCACCGAAGAGGTCACGGGCGTGGACCTGGTGCAGGCGCAGGTCGCGCTGGCCGCGGGACGCAGCCTGCGCGATCTGGGGCTCGACCCCGCTGCGCCGCCCGCCGTGCACGGCTTTGCGGTGCAGTGGCGCATCAATGCCGAGACGCTGAATGCGCAGGGCGGTGCTGCGCCTGGCAATGGCGTGCTTACGCGCTTCGACCTGCCGGCTGGCCCGGGCATCCGCGTGGACACGCATGGCGTGGCGGGTGGCTCACCCTCGCCGCACTACGACACGCTGCTGGCCAAGCTCATCGTGCACACGCGCAGCCCCCGCTTCGGCGACGCGCTGCGGCGCTCGCAGCGGGCGCTGGCCGAATGCCGCATCGGCGGCGTGGCGACCAATGTGGCGCTGCTGCGCGCGCTGGCCGCGCGCCCCGAGATGCAAAGCCAGCAGGTGCACACGCGCTGGCTGGAGTCGGTTCTGCCCGCGCTGCTGGAGGCTGCGAGCCATCAGGTCGACGGGCCCCTGCCCGCAGGCCAGGAGCCCACCCCGCCGGAATCAGCCCCGGAAGGTGCGGTGCTGGCGCCCATGCCTGCCAGGCTGGTGCAACTGGCCGTGGCCGAGGGCGACATGGTCGCGGCCGGGGCGGAACTGGCCGTGCTCGAAGCCATGAAGATGGAGCATGTGCTGCTGGCGCCGCACGCGGGCCGGGTGCGCACGCTGCTGGCTGTGCCGGGTGGCTACCTGGTGCAGGGCCAGCCGCTGCTGGTGCTCGACCCGATGGATGGCGCGGAGGCTGCCGCGCACGCAGGCGCGGAGGCGCTGGATGCGGACCACATCCGCCCCGACCTGCAGCGGGTGCAGGACCGCCACGCCTTCACGCACGACGCCGCCCGGCCCGAGGCCATGGCCAAGCGCCATGCCCTGGGCGGGCGCAGCGCGCGCGAGAACATCGCCGATCTGTGCGATGAGGGCAGCTTCATCGAATACGGCGCGCTGGCCATTGCCGCGCAGACGCGCCGGCGCAGCCTGGAGGACCTGGTCGCCAACACGCCGGCCGATGGCATGGTCACGGGGATTGGCGGCATCAACGGTGCCGACTTCGGCCCGGAACAATCGCGCGCAGTCGTCATGTCCTACGACGCCACGGTGCTGGCCGGCACCCAGGGCGCGCGCAACCATGCCAAGACCGACCGCATGCTGGGCATCGCCCTGGCGCAGAAGCTGCCCGTGGTGCTGTTCGCCGAAGGCGGGGGCGGGCGGCCCGGCGATACCGACATGCCCGTGGTGGCCGGCCTGCACGTGCACACCTTCGCCAGCTATGCCGCGCTCTCGGGCCAGGTGCCCGTGGTGGGCATTGCGGCGGGGCGCTGCTTTGCGGGCAATGCGGCGCTGTTGGGCTGCAGTGACGTGATCATCGCCACGCGCGGCAGCAACATCGGCATGGGCGGGCCGGCCATGATCGAGGGCGGGGGGCTCGGTGTCTTCAAGCCCGAGCAGATCGGCCCGAGCCGGGTGCAGCACGCCAACGGCGTGATCGATGTGCTGGTGGACGACGAAGCGGGCGCCGTGCGTGCGGCGCGGCACTACCTGTCGTTCTTCCAGGGGCGCCTGGCGCAGTGGACGGCGCCCGACCAGCGCCTGCTGCGCGGCGTGGTGCCCGAGAACCGCCTGCGTGTGTACGACACGCGTGCCGCCATGGCGGGCCTGGTGGACGAGGGCAGCCTGCTCCTGCTGCGCACCGGCTTCGGTGCGGGCATCCACACGGCGCTGGCGCGCATCGAGGGGCGGCCCGTGGGCCTCTTGGCCAACAACCCGCTGCACCTGGGCGGCGCCATCGATGCGGATGCGGCCGACAAGGGCGCGCGCTTCATGCAGCTGTGCAATGCCCACGGCCTGCCGCTGGTGAGCCTGGTGGATACGCCCGGCTTCATGGTCGGCCCCGAGGTGGAGGCTACGGCCCAGGTGCGCCATGTGAGCCGCTTGTTCGTGACGGCGGCCAGCCTGCGCGTGCCGTTTTTCAGCGTGGTGCTGCGCAAGGGCTATGGGCTGGGGGCCATGGGCATGGCGGCCGGGGGCTTCCATGCGCCCGTATTCACCGTGGCCTGGCCCACCGGGGAGTTCGGTGCCATGGGGCTCGAAGGCGCCGTGCGCCTGGGCTTTCGCAAGGAGCTGGAGGCCGTGCCAGAGGGCGCGGAGCGCGATGCCTTGTTCCAGAAGCTCGTGGCACGCCAGTACGCCAACGGCGAGGCTCTGCACATGGCCACCACGCTGGAGATCGACGCCGTGATCGACCCCGCGGAGACGCGCGCCTGGCTGGCGCGGGGGCTGGCGTCGGCCCAGGTGGCGCCCTTGGGGCACCGCTTTGTGGATACCTGGTGAGCACACCAGTGTGAAGGGGCCATGCTAAGCTGACCGGCTGATTGAGGCGCCTGCGGCTGAACGGCCGCGCGCGCCCCGTGCCCATCCAAGACGGAGACCTTCCCCATGCCCGGACTGCTGCCCGATATCGATCCCGATGGCCTGCTCGAATTCTCGGTGGTCTACACCGACCGAGCGCTCAACCACATGTCCAAGCGCTTCACCGGCGTGATGCAGGATATTCTGGCCACGCTCAAGCAGGTCTACAACGCCCACACGGCCGTGCTGGTGCCCGGCAGCGGCACCTTCGGCATGGAAGCCGTGGCGCGCCAGTTCGCCAACAACGAGAAGGTGCTCATCGTGCGCAACGGCTGGTTCAGCTACCGCTGGAGCCAGATCTTCGATGCGGCCGGCGGCCTGGGCGGCGGTGCCGTGGTGTGCAAGGCACGCAAGCAGGGCGACGGCCCGCAGGCGCCCTGGGCGCCATGCCCGGCCGACGAAGTGGCGGCCGCCATCCGCGCCGAGCGGCCCAAGGTGGTGTTCGCGCCCCATGTGGAAACCGCCAGCGGCATCATCCTGCCCGACGACTACCTGCGCACGCTGACCGGGGCCGCGCACGAGGTGGGTGCGCTGTTCGTGCTGGACTGCGTGGCCTCGGGCGCGATGTGGGTGGACATGCAGGCCACGGGCGTGGATGTGCTGATCTCGGCCCCGCAAAAGGGTTGGAGTGGTTCGCCCTGCTGCGCCATGGTGATGCTCAGCGAGCGTGCGCGCCAGGCCATCGAGGGCACGACGAGCAGCAGCTTCTCGTGCGACCTCAAGAAGTGGATGCAGATCGCCGAGGGCTATGAAAAGGGCCAGCACGCTTACCACACGACCATGCCCACCGATGCCCTGGTGCGCCTGCGCGAAGTGATGCTGGAGACGCGCGAATACGGCTTCGACAAGGTGCGCGCCGAGCAGGTGGAGCTGGGTGCCAAGGTGCGTGCGCTGCTCGAATCCAAGGGCTTCCCCAGCGTGGCGGCCGAGGGCTACAAGGCCCCCGGCGTGGTGGTGAGCTACACCACCGACCCCGGCATCCAGAACGGCAAGAAGTTCATGGAGGTGGGCCTGCAGACCGCCGCCGGCGTGCCGCTGCAGTGCGACGAGGGCCCGGACTTCAGGACCTTCCGCATCGGCCTGTTCGGCCTGGAGAAGTGGCACAACGTGGAGCGCACCGTGGGCCACCTGTCCAAGGCACTCGACCAGATCGCAGCGGCAGCCTGAGCGGCGCTGCTGCGCCGCCCGATGGCATCTTCCACCGACGCGGACGCCGCCCACGCGGCGCTGCGCAAGGCCAAGCGGCAGGCCCTGGCCCTGCTGTTGCTGGCCACGGCGGTGTTCGTCGGCACCAGCCTGGTGGAGCGGGGCCTGGCCCTGAACTGCCTGAAGGCCGTGGCCGAGGCGGCCATGGTGGGCGCGCTGGCCGACTGGTTTGCCGTGGTGGCGCTGTTCCGCCACCCGCTGGGCCTGCCGATTCCGCACACGGCCATCATCCCGCGCAACAAGGACCGCATCGGCCGCAACCTGGCCGGCTTCGTGCGCGACAAATTCCTCGACGCGCCCTCGCTGGTGGCGCTGATCCGCCGCCACGACCCGGTGGCGCGCGTGGCCGATTGGCTGGTGGCGCCGGGCAACACCGCCTTGCTGGGCCAGCAGGCCGTGCGCCTGGTCTCTGCGGGGCTCGACGCCGTGCAGGATGCGCAGGTGGAGCGCTTCATCCAGCGCGCCGCGCGCACGCTGATCGGGCAGATCGACCTGTCGCAGACCATGGCCACGGTACTGGGCGCGCTCACACACAACGGCCGCCACCAGGCGCTGCTCGACGACGGACTGGCCCGGCTCATCGCCGTGCTGCAAAGCGAGGAGACGCGCGACCTGATCGCGCGCACCATCGTGCAATGGCTCAAGAAGGACCACCCGGTCAAGGAGAAGATGCTCCCCACCGACTGGCTGGGCGACAAGGGCTCGGCCATGGTGGCCAACGCGCTCGCCGGCCTGCTCGCCGAGGTGGCCGCCAACCCGCAGCACCAGCTGCGCGAGCGTTTCGACGAGGCCGTGCAGCGGCTCATCACGCGCCTGCAGACCGACCCCGACTGGCAGCAGCGGGCCGACGAGATACGCCAGTACCTGCAGACCGACGCCACGCTGGGCCGCTATGTGCAGGAGCTGTGGCAGGGCATGCGCACGGCGCTGCGCCGCGACCTGGCCCAGTCCGATTCGGCCGTGGCGCGCAACGTGCAGGCCATGGGCGCCTGGCTGGGCCGCTCGCTGGCGGACGACCCGGCCCTGCGTGAATCGCTCGGCGCACGGCTCGAACGCTGGGCCGAAGGGCTGGCGCCCGAGGTGTCGGCCTTCATCGCCCAGCACATCGAGGACACGGTGCAGCGCTGGGACGCCAGGGAAATGTCCGAGCTCATCGAGCTGCAGGTGGGCAAGGACCTGCAGTACATCCGCATCAACGGCACGGTGGTGGGCGGGCTGATCGGCCTGGTGCTGTTCGGCGTGTCGCACGCGGGCGAGATCTGGCGGGCGGCTGCTCGCTGAGGTGGGATCAGAACAACTTCACCACCAGCGGCACCAGCAGGGCCGCCAGCACCACCTGCAGGCCCAGCGCCAGGCCGGCATAGGCGCCCGCATCGGCATCGTCCTGCAGCGCCTGTGCGGCACCGATGCCGTGCGAGGCGGTGCCCAGTGCAAAGCCGCGGGCCACCATGCCGGGGGCATCGGTGCCCACACGCAGCCAGCCAAACAGGGTGCGGCCCGAGAGCGCGCCCACCATGCCGGTGAGCACCGCGAACAGTGCCGCCAGCGCCGGCACGCCGCCGATCTGCGCGGCCACGCCCATGGCCACTGGCGCGGTGACCGACTTGGGCACCAGCGACATCAGCATGTCCGGCGGCAGGCCCATGGCCCAGCCCAGGCCCACAGCACTGGTGGCCGCGGCCGTGCCGCCGGCCAGCGCGGCCAGCAACAGGCGGCCCCAGCGCTGGCGCAGTTCGGCCCGGCGCAGCCACAGTGGCCAGCCCAGGGCCACCACGGCGGGCCCGAGCAGAAAGTGGATGAACTGCGCTCCGGCAAAGAAGGTGGGGTAGGCCGTGCCCGTGGCCAGCAGCGCGCAGGCCAGCACCACCACCGACCACAGCACCGGGTTGGCCCAGGCCGCATGGCCCATGCGTGCGGAAAACGCCTGCGCCAGCACGTACACCGCGAGCGTGGCCGTGAGGCCGAACAGCGGCGCTTGCGAGAGGTAGAGCCAGAGCTCAACGAAGTTGGCCATCACCCGCCTCCCGGATTTCCGGCCGGGGCTTGAACAGGCGCAGCACCAGCACCGTGGCCGCCATGCCGGCCCAGGTGGACAGCACGATCACCACCACCAGCCGCAGCCCATAGGCGCCCAGCAGATCGAGGTGCGTCATCACCCCCACGCCCACCGGCACGAACAGCAGCGACAGGTGGGTGAGCAGAAAGCCTGCCGCCGGCGCCACGGCCCGCTGCACCGGGTCCCATTGCAGCGCCAGGAGCAGCAGCACCATGCCGACCACCGGACCGGGCACGGGCAGGTGCAGAAAATGCGACAGCGCCTCGCCGGCCGACTGCATGAGCAGCAGGAAGGCCAGGCCCTGCAGGCCCTTCATGGGGCTGGGTGCGGGTGGCGCCGCAGAGGGCGGCTCTGGGTGTTGCACGAGGGGATCAGAACCGGGGCAGGTCCGGGTGCTTGATCTGCCCCGCGCGCACCAGCATCTTGCCGTATTCGGCGCAGCGGTGCAGTGTGGGAATCACCTTGCCAGGGTTGAGCAGGCCGGCCGGGTCGAACGCGTGCTTGAGGCCCGCCATCTGCGCGTTTTCCTCGGCGCTGAACTGCACGCACATGCTGTTGAGCTTTTCCACGCCCACGCCGTGCTCGCCCGTCACCGTGCCGCCCATGGCCACGCTGGTCTCCAGGATGTCGGCGCCGAAGAGCTCACAGCGGTGCAGCTGGTCGGGGTCGTTGGCATCGAACAGGATCAGCGGATGCAGGTTGCCGTCGCCCGCGTGGAACACGTTGGCGCAGCGCAGCTGGTATTTCTTCTCCATCTCGGCAATGGCGAGCAGGATGTCGGCCAGGCGCTTGCGCGGGATGGTCGAGTCCATGCACATGTAGTCGGGGCTGATGCGGCCGCTGGCCGGGAAGGCGTTCTTGCGCCCGCTCCAGAAGCGCAGGCGCTCGGCCTCGTCGCGGCTCACCGAGATGGCCACGGCGCCTGCGGCGCGCAGCACCTCGGTCATGCGGCCGATTTCTTCCTCCACTTCCTCGGGTGTGCCGTCGCTCTCGCACAGCAGGATGGCCTCGGCAGCGAGGTCGTAGCCCGCGTGCACGAAGTCCTCGACCGCGGCGGTCATGGGCTTGTCCATCATCTCCAGGCCCGCAGGAATGATGCCGGCCGCGATGACCGCGGCCACCGCGGCACCCGCCTTGCGCACGTCGTCGAAGCTGGCCATGATGCAGCGCGCCAACTGGGGCTTGGGCACCAGGCGCACCGTGACCTCGGTGGTCACGGCCAGCATGCCTTCGCTGCCGATCACGGCGGCCAGCAGGTCGTAGCCGGGGGCGTCGAGCGCTTCGCTGCCGAACTCCACGGCCTCGCCCTCGATGGTGAAGCCACGCACCTGGAGCACGTTGTGCACCGTGAGGCCGTATTTCAGGCAGTGCACGCCGCCCGAGTTCTCGGCCACGTTGCCGCCGATGGTGCAGGCGATCTGGCTGCTGGGGTCGGGCGCGTAGTACAGGCCGTAGGGCGCGGCCGCCTCGCTGATGGCCAGGTTGCGCACGCCGCATTGCACCAGGGCCGTGCGGCTCACCGGGTCCACCTTGAGGATGCGGTTGAACTTGGCCAGCGACAGCGTCACGCCCATGGCGTCGGGCATGGCCCCGCCCGACAGGCCCGTGCCCGCGCCGCGCGCCACCACGGGCACATGCAGCCGGTGGCAGGCCTGCAGCACGGCCTGCACCTGCTCATAGGTCTCGGGCAGGCAGACCACCAGCGGGCGCTGGCGGTAGGCGGTGAGGCCGTCGCATTCGTAGGGTGTGGTGTCCTCGGCGTTCCAGAGCAAGGCATGGGCGGGTACGGTGCGCGACAGGGCCTGCACCACCTCGGCCTGGCGCGCATTGCGTTCGGCTGGCGTGGGTCCGGTGGGGGCCTTGGCTGCGAGGGGTGGAGAGGCGGTCGACTGCATGCCGCCACTGTAGGCCATAGCGGCCCGCTGCGCCGTGAGATTTTTTGGGGGCGGTGCGTGAAATACGCTGCCGGGGCCTACCGCTGGATCAATGGACAGATCTGGCGCAGTTCGTTCAGCGGCGCGCCCGCCACGGTGATGGTTCTGTCACTCCCTGGGTCGGGCGCGAAGCCCTGCGCGGTATAGAAGCGGATCGCGCGCTGGTTGGCGGCCAGCACCCACAGGCTGGCCTCGGTGCGGCCCTGGGCGACCAGCCGCGCCCGCGCATGCTGCCAGAGCAGGTGGCCGGCGCCCTGGCCCCAGCGGGCCGGGTCTACATAGATCGCCCAGACCTCGCCCCGGGTGGCCGGTGCGCCAGCGTCGCGGCAGTCGCCCAGTGCGACCCAGCCGGCCAGGACACCATCCTCACCGTGTGCGACCAGCAATTCGGGGCTGCCCTTGGCAATCGCACCTGACCACCAGGCCTCGCGTTGGGGTACGGACAGGGCGGCCAGAAAGGCAGCATCGATGAGGCCTGCGTACGCGGCCTGCCAGGCCGCGACATGGATGCGTGCGATGGCGGCGGCGTCCCCGGGCAGGGCCGCGCGCACGCTCAGACCATGGTCTTGCGCAGCCATTCGGCAAAGGCCGCGCATTCCCAGCGGTCCATGGTGCCCGTGCGCCAGCACAGGTAGTGGGCATGGGGGCTGGCGCTGTCGGTCTCGAACAGGCGCACCAGCGTGCCGTTTTCCAGCCAGGGCGCCCCCAGCTTCAGGCGCACCAGGGCCACGCCCATGCCGGCGGCAGCGGCGTCGCACATCAGGCCGATGTCGTTGAACTGCGAGCCCTCGCTGGGCTCGGCCCAGTCCAGCTGGGTGGCTGCGAACCAGGTGCGCCAGGGCTCCAGCGGGCTGCGCAGCAGGGGCACGCCCTCCAGGTCTTCGGGGCGGTCAAAGGGGCCGTGCTCGCGCACGAAGGCGGGCGAGGCCAGGGGTGTGACCACGTCGCGCGCCAGCTCCACATGCTCCACATCGGCATAGTGGCCGGGGCCGAAGCGCACCATCAGGTCGGCATCCTCGGCCACCACATCGAGCAGCGGGATGGAGACCTGCAGTGCCAGGTCGATCTCGGGGTAAGCCTCGGTGAACTGGCGCAGGCGCGGGATCAGGATGGTGCGCGCAAAGGTCGGCGTCACGGCCAGCTTGAGCCGGCGCCGGCCCGGGGCGGCGGCCGCACCCGGAAAGCGCTGCAGCGCACCCAGGCCCTCGCGCACATGGGCCAGGTAGGCGCTGCCCTCGGTGGTCAGCGAAAAATCGGCCCGCCCGAACAGGCGCACGCCCAGGATCTGCTCGAGCTGTTTGACGCGGTGGCTCACCGCACTGGGCGTGACGCACAGCTCGTCGGCCGTCTGCGTCACGCTGCGCAGGCGCGCCAGCGCCTCGAAGGTCAGCAGGCACTGGATGGGCGGGATGCGCCGTGCCGCGCTGCTGAGGAACGAGGAGGGGGCGGCCGTGGCCATCAGGCGCTCAGCGGAAGACGACCGTCTTGTGCCCGTTGAGCAGCACGCGGTGCTCGCTGTGCCACTTCACGGCGCGGGCCAGCACCTGGCTTTCGGTGTCGCGGCCGCGGGCGGTGAGGTCTTCCACCGTGTCGGTGTGGTCGGCGCGGGCCACGTCCTGCTCGATAATCGGGCCTTCGTCGAGGTCGGCGGTGACGTAGTGGGCGGTGGCGCCGATGAGCTTCACGCCCCGGTCGTGCGCCTGGTAGTAGGGCTTGGCGCCCTTGAAGCTGGGCAAAAAGCTGTGGTGGATGTTGATCGCACGGCCGGCGAGCTTCTTGCACAGGTCGTCTGACAGCACCTGCATGTAGCGCGCCAGCACCACCAGTTCGGCCCCTTCGGCCTCGATGATCTCGTACTGCTTGGCCTCGGCCTGCGCCTTGGTGGCGGCCGTGACGGGGATGTGGTGGAAGGGCACGTTGTAGCTGGCCGCCAGCTGGTAGAAGTCGCGGTGGTTGCTGATGATGGCGCGGATGTCCACGGGCAGCAGGCCGGATTTCCAGCGGAACAGCAGGTCGTTGAGGCAGTGGCCTTCCTTGCTGACCATGAGCACGGTCTTGACCGGCGCTGCCGTGGCGTGCAGGCTCCAGCGCATCTGGTTGGGCTCGGCAAACGCGGTCAGGCGCTCCTTGAGCGTGGCATGGTCGTGTTGGTCGCAGGCGAACTGCACGCGCATGAAGAACAGGCCCGTGGCATGGTCGTTGTACTGGGCGGCTTCTTCGATGTTGCCGCCATGCTCCAGCAGGAAGCCGGAGACTGCGTGCACCAGCCCCAGGCGGTCGGGGCAGGACAGGGTAAGGATGTAGGCTTGGGTCGTCATAGCTGCGCCATTGTCGCAGCAAGGCCCGGAATCGGTTGGGAAGAAGGATTTCATGCAAGACTTGGCGGGCCCGAGGCCACTGGTTCCCTGGCGCGTGGCGGCGCTGTACCTGGTGCTGGGTGTGGCGTGGGTGCTGATGGGCGATCTGCTGCTGGCCCACTGGGTCACGGAGCCGGGCGCGCTGACGCGCTACCAGACCTGGAAGGGCTGGCTCTACGTGCTGCTCACCGGGGCGCTGGCCGGTTGGCTGGCGCACCGTGCGCGCGAGGCCGAGCGGGCGCGCATGCGCGCGCTGCAGGAGCGCGGCGACATCGCGGCCGTGCGGGCGGCGCTGGCCACCAGCGAGGAGCGCCAGCGCCTGGCCAGCACGGTGGTGGACAACACCATCGAAGGCGTGGTGGTGACCGACGCCCAGGGCCGCATCCTCTCGGTCAATGCGGCCTTCACCCGCCTGCTGGGCTATACCGAAACCGAACTGCTGGGCCAGAACCCGCGCGTCTTCAAGTCGGGCCGCCACGACAAGGCTTTCTACGACGCCATGTGGGGGGCGCTGCACAGCACGGGCCACTGGCAGGGCGAGATCTGGAACCGGCGCAAGAACGGCGAGGTGTTTCCCGAGCACATGTCGCTGAGCGCGGTGCGCGACCCGGCAGGCGCCGTGACGCACTACGTCTGCATGTTCTCCGACATCTCCGAAGAGAAGGCGCAGCAGCAACGCCTGGAGTTTCTGGCGCACAACGATGCGCTCACCGGCCTGTCCAACCGCCTGCGTTTTGGCGCCGAACTGGCCGAGGCCGTGGGCGAGGCGCGGCTGAGCGGCGAGCACCTGGCCGTGCTGCTGATCAACCTGGACCGCTTCAAGGACGTGAACGACAGCTACGGCCATGCCACCGGCGACCAGGTGCTGCAGCACATCGCGCGCCAGGTGCAGTCGGCCCTGCGCCCGGGCGACCTGCTGGGTCGCATGGCGGGCGACGAACTGGCCGTGGTGGCGCGCCACATGCGCAACTCCGAGGGCGCGGCCGCCGTGGCGCGCCAGCTGATCGCCGCCGTGGCAGAGCCCTGGCGCTCGCCCGATGGGCTGGAGGTGGTGGCCGGGGCCAGCGTGGGCATCTGCATGTTCCCCACCCATGCGGACACGGTGGATGGGCTGCAGCAGGGCGCGCATGCGGCCGTCTATGGCGCCAAGGCGCGCGGCCGCGGCGCCTGGTGCTTCTTCCACGAGACCATGACCCAGGCCGCGCGCGAACGCCTGGCGCTGGAGTCGCGCCTGCGCCTGGCGCTGGCCCAGGGCCACATGGAGGTGTACTACCAGCCCCAGGTGGACATTGCCACGGGCCGCATCGCCGGGGCCGAGGCCCTGGTGCGCTGGAACGACCCCGACGAGGGGCTCATCTCGCCCGCGCGCTTCATCCCCGTGGCCGAGACCTCGGGCGTCATCGGCCCGCTGGGCGAATGGGTGTTGCGCGAAGTCTGCCGCCAGGGCCGGCTGTGGCGCGACGAGGGCCTGCCCGAGCTGACGCTGGCCGTGAATGTCTCGCCGCGCCAGTTCCACCTGACCGATGTGGCCGGCTGCACGGCGGCGGCATTGGCCGACGCGGGCTTTCCGGCGTCGCTGCTGGAGCTGGAGATCACTGAGTCCGCGCTGGCCGAGCGCGCCGAGGAGGCCCTGCAGGTGCTGCTGGGCCTGCGCGGCCTGGGCGTGCGCATCGCGGTCGACGACTTCGGCACCGGCTATTCATCGCTGGCCCAGCTCAAGCGCTTTCCCATCGACGTGCTCAAGATCGACCAGGGCTTCACCCGCGACATCCCGCAGAGCGCCGACGACATGGCCATCAGCGCGGCCATCATCGCCATGGGCCACAGCATGGGCCTGTCGGTGCTGGCCGAGGGCGTGGAGACGCCTGCGCAACTGGCCTTCCTGCAAGAGCGGGGCTGTGATGCCTACCAGGGCTACCTGTGCAGCCGGCCCTTGCGCGCGCCGGCGTTTGCCGCGCTGCTCCGGGCACAGCCCGCGCCAAGCCTGGCTGGCGGCTGAGCAGCCGCGCCGTTGTCGAGCCCGTATCAGTTATTCATCGCGCTGCGCGCCACCCGCGACGTCTGAAACTGGCGCGGCCCAAGCCAGTGCCCCCGCGCAAGGGCCGCCCCGCCGCGCTGGGGGCGTCCCCCTCCCAGATTGCGAAGCAATATGAGAGAGGGGTGAAGGCGCGAAGCGACTCAGGGGGTGTTTCATTTCAGGGCTGGCGCGGGGCGGCCTTCCACTGCTCGCGCAGCTCGGCGCAGGCATCGCGCGGCGGCAGTGCGGGCGTAGGGGCCAGCAGGTCGGCATCGGCGTGCGTGACAGCCGGCGCGCCGCCGGCACGTGCCACCACCACCTGGGTCTTCACGCCGCTGCCCAGGTGCGTGGGCACGCCCAGGCTGCGCCAGACATGGCCGGCCCCGGCGATGAGCAGCACCGTTTTTCCCGGCTGCAGGACCGAGGTGGCGGTCTGCGCCATGCTGGCATCGCGGGCGATCTGGATACGGGCCATGGGCGCGATCTGCGCTTCGGGCAGCAGGCCGCAGTGGCCGTCACGGATCTCGGTGTACTGGCGCTGCAGTGCGGGCGCGGGCAGGTGCGCATCCCAGTGCGTCTGGCCCATGGTGGCGCGCATCTGGCTGCGCGGCAGGTTGCCGCCCAGCACCGGCACGCCGGCCTCCACGGCCGCCATGACCACCGGGCCGTACTTGGCCCAGGGCCAGGCCTTGTCCTGCCAGTTCAGGGCGGCCTGGGCCTGGGCCTCGGTCGCACCGTGCGGCAGGCCGGCCGTGCTGCCGCCCTGCTCGGCCATCTCCATCACCACGGCGGCGAGTGCGCCGCGCGCGGCCAGCCATTGCGCGGCCTCGCGCTGCAGGCGCTGGTGCTCGGCGGCATCGTGCTGCTCGCCCAGCAGCAACACGTCTGCAGGCAGCACCTGCTGCAGGCGGGCGGGCCAGGAGGCCGGCACTTCGGGGGGCTGGTTGGCGCAGCCGGCGAGCGCCAGGGTCGCCACCAGGGGCACGGCTCGGCGCGTCAGAGAGGAGGGAAGAAGCGTAATGATTCGCATGCCGCAATGCTAACGGCACGCCAAAGGCTACCCGAACGGGGTGGAGGCCACGGTGGCAGTGTGGCTATAGGGCCGATGTATGGTGCTGCTTTCGCCTCCCCGGCCGGCTTGCAGTGTGCGGGGGATCCCCGTCTTGTTTGATGGAGCGCAAGGACCTTCAGCCATGAAACGCGAAACATCCAGTGCTTTGACCGGCGCCACCTCCATGCAAGCCATCAGCCTCGACGTCCTGCGCGAGAAATACCTCAAGAACGGCGAGACCAGCGCCGACGACCTTTACCGGCGCGTGGCCCGCGCCCTGGCCTCGGTCGAAGCGCCCGCGCTGCGCGACAAGTACGAGGCGCTGTTCCTTCAGAACCTGCAGGCCGGCGCCATCGGTGCCGGGCGCATCATGAGCGCGGCGGGCACCGACATCCAGGCCACACTGATCAACTGCTTCGTGCAGCCCGTGGGCGACTGCATCCAGGGCGTGGACGAGGGCGGTTACCCCGGCATCTACGAAGCCCTGCGCGAGGCGGCCGAGACCATGCGGCGCGGCGGCGGCGTGGGCTACGATTTTTCGCGCATCCGCCCCAAGGGCGCGCGCGTGGTGGGCACGGCGTCCACGGCCTCGGGGCCGTGCAGCTACATGAATGTGTTCGACCAGTCCTGCTCCACGGTGGAGAGCGCGGGTGCGCGGCGGGGCGCGCAGATGGGCGTGCTGCGCATCGACCACCCCGATGTGCAGGAGTTCATCACCGCCAAGCGCACACCCGGGCGCTGGAACAACTTCAACGTCTCGGTCGGCGTGCCCGACGCCTTCGTCCAGGCCGTGGAAAAGGACGCGCCCTGGGAGCTGGTGCACCGCGCCCGCCCCGGCGAGCCACTGATCGCCCAGGGCGCGCACCAGCGCGCCGACGGCCAGTGGGTCTATGCCACGGTGCCGGCGCGTGCGCTGTGGGACACCATCATGCAGTCGGCCTACGATTTCGCCGAGCCGGGCATCCTGTTCCTCGACCACATCAACGAGGACAACAACCTGCACTACTGCGAGGACATCGCTGCCACCAATCCCTGCGTGACGGCGGATACCTGGGTGCTCACCACCAACGGGCCGCGCCAGGTGGCCGAGCTGGTCGGCCAGCCCTTCGGTGCCGTGGTCGACGGGCGCGCCTACCGTGTGCAGAGCCAGGGCTTCTTCCAGACGGGCACGCGCCCGGTGTTGCGCCTGCAGACGCGCGAGGGCCATGCGCTGCGTCTGACGGCTGAGCACCGCGTGCGCCGCGTGGCGCGCAAGACGCGCTACTGCCTGGAGGTGGAGTGGGCCGAGGCGGCGCAGCTGTCGCCCGGCGACGAGATCGTGCTGCACGACCACCGGGCCCTGCAGGGCTGGGCCGGTGCGGGCAGCGAGGCGGAGGGCTACCTGCTGGGTTTGCTCATCGGGGATGGCACGCTCAAGGCCGACAAGGCCGTGCTTTCGGTTTGGGCGCCCGAGCTCAAGGCCGTGGGGCAGGGCACCGTGGCCTATGCCGCCACAGGCGCGGCGGGCATCGTGCAGGCGGCCGAGGCCGCTGCAGCCACCCTGGCGCACCGCGCCGCTTTCGGTGGCTTCCAGCGGCCTGTGGCCGGGCGGGGCGAGGCGCGCATGGCCAGCGCGGCGCTGCGCGACCTGGCATTCGGCCTGGGCATGGCACCGGGCCGCAAAGCCATCACGCCGGCCATGGAGCGGCAGTCTTCGGACTTCGCACGCGGCCTGCTGCGTGGCCTGTTCGATGCCGATGGGTCGGTGCAGGGCAGCCAGGACAAGGGCGTGAGTGTGCGGCTTGCGCAGAGCGATGAAGCACTGCTGCAGACCGTGCAGCGCATGCTGCTGCGCCTGGGCATGGCCTCCACCCTCTACCGTGACCGGCGCCTTGCGGCCGAGCGCCCCATGCCCGATGGCAAAGGCGGCCTGCGGATGTACGGCACGCGGGCACAGCACGAACTGGTGCTCAGCGGCGACAACATCGCGGTGTTTGCCGAGGGCATCGGCTTCGCGGACACCGACAAAGCCGAGCGGCTCGAAAGTGCCTTGGCGGGCTACCGCCGCGCGCTGCACCGCGAGCGCTTCACTGCCACCGTGCAGGCGCTGGTGGACGATGGCGTGGAGGATGTCTACGACGTGACCGTGGCCGACGTGCACGCCTTCGATGCCAACGGCATCGTGGCGCACAACTGCGGCGAGCAGCCGCTGCCCTCCTACGGCTGCTGTGACCTGGGTCCCATCATCCTCACGCGCTTTGTGCGCAACCCCTTCGGCTTTGGCGGGGTGGCCTCGTTCGACTTCGAGGCGTTTGCTCAGACCGTGGCGCTGCAGGTGCGCGCGCTCGACAATGTGCTTGATGTGACCTTCTGGCCGCTGCCGCAGCAGCGCGACGAGGCCATGGCCAAGCGGCGCATCGGAGTGGGCTTCACGGGCATGGGCAATACGCTGGCCCTGCTGTGCCTGCGCTACGACCTGCCCGAGGGGCGCGAGATGGCGGTGCGCATTGCCGCGGCCTTGCGCGATGCGGCCTACCTGGCCTCGGTGGACCTGGCGCGCGAGAAGGGCGCGTTCCCGAAATTCGAGGCCGGACCCTATCTTTCGCAGGGCACGTTTGCGAGCCGCCTGCCCGAACCGATCAAGGATGCCATCCGCACGCACGGCATCCGCAACAGCCACCTGCTGTCCATCGCGCCCACGGGCACGGTGAGCCTGGCCTTTGCCGACAATGCCTCCAACGGCATCGAGCCGCCGTTCTCGTGGACCTACAAGCGCAAGAAGCGCGAGGCCGATGGCAGCACCAGCGAGTACGCGGTGGAAGACCATGCCTGGCGCCTGTACCGCGAACTCGGCGGCAATGTGCACCAGCTGCCCGAGTATTTCGTCTCGGCCCTGGCCATGCCGGCCGAGGGCCATATCGCGATGATGGAGGCCGTGCAGCCCTATGTGGACACGGCCATCTCCAAGACCGTGAACATTCCGGCCGACTACCCGTACGAGGGCTTCAAGGACCTGTACCTGCAGGCCTGGCGCGCGCGCCTCAAGGGCCTGGCGACCTACCGGCCCAACAGCATCCTGGGATCGGTGCTCGAAACCCACAGTGCGCCGGTGGCAGCGCCTGCACCTGCCGCGCCGCCCGTGGACCCCATGCGCACCGTGATCGAGAGCCGCCCCAAGGGCGGCCTCTCGGCCGTGGCTGAAAAGGTCGAGTACTGGACGCAGGAGGGTCGCAAGACCCTGTACCTGCTGGTCTCCTTCCTGCCCGTGCCCACCGGCGTGGGCAATGCCACCGTGGACCGGGCCATCGAGTTCTTCATGCCCGTGGGACAAAGCGGCGAATCGCAGCAGTGGATCACCTCCAGCATGCGCATGCTCTCGCTGGCGGCGCGCGGCGGCTTCCTGGAGCGTGCGCTCAGCGACATGCGCAAGGTGGCCTGGGACCGGGGCCCCGTGCGCCTGGGCACGCACCGCAAGGAAGACGGCACGCAGGTGCCGATGTGGCACGACTCCGAGGTCGCAGCCATGGCCTATGCCATCCAGAACATCCTGGCGCGCCGCGTGGCCGACCCGGTGCAGCAACTGCTGCCGCTGGAGGAGCCCGCACCGCCGCCAGTCGCCGTGCCCCAGGCCATGGCCGGCAAGAAGTGCGTGGAATGCGGGGCGCATGCCGTGATCCGCAAGGACGGCTGCGACTACTGCACGCAGTGCGGCCACATGGGGTCTTGCGGATGAGGGGCGGCCTGGCCCCCGGGGGCTGCCCATGGCGGTGATCCCCTGGCCCCTGCGGCCCGTGCCGCATGGCGATTCACCCGTGGCGCCGGGCAAGGACGCCGTGGCGGCCAGCGCCTGGGCGCTGGTGCGCTCCCGCCGCACCGTGCTGCCCAAGCGCCTGGTGGCGCCCGGCCCCAGCGGGGCCGAGCTCTCTGCCATCCTGGATGCGGCAGCCCATGCGCCTGACCACGGGCAACTGCTGCCCTGGCGCTTTGTGCTGGTGCCCGAGGCCGCGCGTGCGGCGCTGGCCGAGGTGTTCGCCCAGGCACTGACCGAGCGCGACGCTGCCGCCTCGCCGGAGCAACTGGCCCTGGCGCGCGAGAAGGCCTACCGCGCACCGCTGCTGGTGCTGGCGGTGGTGGACACCGGCCGCGGCGATCCGCGCATCGACCTGCCGGAGCGCCTGGTGTCCGCCGGCTGTGCGCTGCAGAACATGCTGCTCATGGCCACGGCGCAAGGCTATGGCTCGGCCCTGACCAGTGGCCGGGCCCTCAAGTCGGCGGGGCTGCGGGCGCTCTTCGGGCTGGGGCCGCAGGAGCTGGCCCTGTGCTTCCTGAGCATCGGCACGGTGCAGGCGCGCAAGGCCGCGGCCCGCGTGCGGCCTGGGGCGGGCGCCTACGTGAGCACCCTGGGCGCCGATGGCGTGGTGCAGCCCTTCGACCCGGCCGAGGGGCGGTGCTGATGGGCTTGCCTCCCGGGTTCAACACCCCGGCCGTGGGCTTCGAGCAACCCTTTGCCATGCTGGAGGCCTGCCACGAGCGCGTGCAGCGCACGCTGGCATTGCTGGGCCGGTTGCGCGAACACGTCCGGGAGCGGGGCAGCGACGATTCCGCCCGCCAGGCTGCGCGCGACGTGCTGCGCTACTTCGACATCGCGGCGCCCCTGCACCACCAGGACGAGGAACTGCATGTGTTTCCGCCGCTGCTGGCCCAGGGGGCGCCCGCGGTGGTCGCGCTGGTGCGGCGCCTGCTGCAGGACCATGGGGACATGGTGGCCGATTGGGCCGCGGCGCGGCAGCCATTGCAGGCCCTCGCGGATGGGCAGATCTGCGCCTTTGGCGCTGCGGACGAGGCCGCGCTCGATCGCTTTGCCGGGCGCTATGCACGCCATATCGCGGACGAGGAAGGCGTGGCCTACCCGTCCGTGCTGCAGCTGCTGCGGCCCGACGCCCTGGAGCCCATGGGGCGCGAGATGGCTGCGCGGCGCCAGGCCCCGCGGGCCGGGGCGATCAGGCCGTCGCTACCGCCGGGATTGCCGCGCGCAGTGCCGTGAGCGACGCGCGCTGCTGTCCCTGGGCATCGAAGTTGTCTGCGGCCAGCCAGCGCTCGAAGCCGGCCTTGAGCGTTGGCCACTCGCTGTCGACGATGGAGAACCAGGCCGTGTCGCGGCTGCGGCCCTTGTAGACGATGGCCTGGCGGAAGATGCCTTCGAAGCTGAAACCCAGGCGCGCGGCCGCCTGGCGCGAGGGCCCGTTGAGGCTGTCACATTTCCATTCGTAGCGCCGGTAGCCCAGATCGGCAAACACGTACTTCATCAGCAGGTACTGCGCCTCGGTGGAGATCGGGGTGCGCTGCAGCAGCGGCGAGAACATCACATGCCCGACCTCGACCACGCCGTTGGCGGGATCGATGCGCATCAGCGACAGCGTGCCCACGGCCTTGTCGGTGCGCTGGTCGATCACCGCATAGTGCAGCGGGTCGGCGCTGGCCGCCGCCTGCTCGCAATGGGCGCGGTAGCTGGCCTCGTCGGCAAACGGGCCCACCGTCATGTAGGTCCAGTGGCGACCGTCCGTGGCCTTCACATAGGCGGCATGCAGCTGGGCGGCGTGGCGCGCCGCATCCAGGGGCTCCAGGCGGCAGTAGCGGCCTTCGATCGTGTCGCGTGCGGGGCGCGGGCGCGCGCTCCAGCCGGGCAGGGCGGGGCCGATGGGTTGCTGGTAGGCGTTCAGGGTGGATGCCATGCGGGGAAGGTCCTTGGTTGCAGGGAGTGAAAAGAAACGGGAGCGGGCCATGGGCCCGACCGAGCCTCCACGGTAAACTGAGCGTGGCATTGCGAAAAGTGCCAGATGCAGATGATTTTCAGGTGCCACGAATGCGCAACGCTCTCCCGAAAGATGCCCTCCCGGTCCCCCAGACCCTGCTGGAGCAGGCACTGGACCACCACCCGGGGGCCGAACCGCTGCGGCGCCAACTGTTCCAGCGGCTGCGGCAGGCCATCCTGGACGGGCGGCTCGCCGCCGGCAGCCCACTGCCCGGCTCGCGCGCCCTGGCCGAGGCCCTGGCCCTGTCGCGCAATACGGTGACGGCTGCCTATGAGCACCTGCTGGCCGAGGGCTATGTGCACTCCGACCGGCAGGGCACGCGCGTGGCGTCGCTGCTGCCCCCGGTGCCAGGCGTGGTGCCCGTGCGGGCCGCACCGCTGCCTGCGACGGCCGCGCGCCTGGCACGGATCCAGCCGAGGGTGCCACGCCCGGCAGCGGCCCACTGGCTGAGCCCGGGCATGCCGGCCCTGTCGCAGTTTCCGCTGGCTGCCTGGCGCCGCGCACTCGACCGTGCCTTGCGCGATGGCGGCCCTGCCGCCCTGGGCTATGGCGACCCGCTGGGCGAAATGGCGCTGCGCACCGCCATTGCGCGCCACCTGGCGCTGGCCCGGGGCGTGCGCTGCGCACCGGAGCAGGTGGTGATCACCGAAGGCGCGCAGGAGGCCCTGGTGCTGTGCGTGCGCCTGCTCAGCAACCCCGGCGACACGGCCTGGGTGGAGGACCCCGGCTACCGCGGCGCCCAGTCGGCCCTGCATGCGGGTGACCTGCACACCGTGCCCATGCGGGTGGATGCGCAGGGCCTGGTGGCCGATGAGTCCGACTGGCGCGCGCACACGCCGCGCCTGGTCTACACCTCGCCCTCGCACCAGTACCCGGGCGGGGCCGTGCTGTCGGTGGCGCGGCGCCTGGCGCTCATGGAGCAGGCGCGGCGCCATGGCGCCTGGATCATCGAGGACGACTACGACAGCGAGTTTCGCCACGGTGGCGAGCCCATCGCCGCCATGCAGGGCCTGGCCGATGGGGCGCCGGTGCTCTATGTGGGCACCTTCAGCAAGACCATGTTCCCCGCGTTGCGCATCGGCTTTCTGGTGCTGCCCGAGGCGGTGCTTGCCGCGGTGCGCCGGCCCCTGGCCGAAATGCTGCGCGGCGGCCAGCGCCATGCCCAACTGGCGCTGGCGGACTTCATCGACAGTGGCCAGTTCGGCCGCCACCTGGGCCGCATGCGCCGCCTCTACCGCGAGCGCCAGCAGCAGCTGCGCGCCGCCTTGGGGCAGCACCTGGCGGTGCCCCATGGCATCGAGGGCGGCCATTGCGGCATGCACCTTTTGCTGCGCCTGCCGCCCGGCTACCCGGACCAGGCCATCGCCAGCGCCGCACGCGAGCACGGCATGGCGCCTGCGCCGCTGTCGGCCTTCGCGCTGCAGCCCCGGCCCGAGGACAACGGTCTGGTGCTGGGCTATGGCCACACGCCCGTGGAGCTGTTCGCGCCGCTGGTGCAGCGCCTGTCGCTGCTGGCGCAGGCCGCCTGCAGCGATCCGGGGCCGGATCTTCGGTCCGCGTAGCTGGCGATGCCTGCCATGCCCTACGGGCAGTGCAGGGCTTTCGGGGCCATCGGCGTGCGCGGGCGATACTCGCAGGTCCCGCCTTTCGTATGCGTACTTATTTCCAATTCGCCACCCGCGTGCTGCTCACCCTGGCCGTGGCCTGGACGGCGGCCGCCGCCTGCGTGGCCCTCCAAACCCCGCTGCCCTGGATGATCGGCCCGCTGCTGGCCACCTCGCTGCTGTCCATCGCCGGTGCGCCCACCGAAAGCTGGGGCCCGCTGCGCAATGCCGGGCAGTGGACCATCGGCGCGGCACTGGGTTTGTACTTCACGCCCCAGGTCATGGGCCTGGTGGCCGGCCTGTGGTGGGCCATCGCGCTGGGCATCGCCTGGGCGCTGGTGCTGGGCTGGCTGTTCGGCGCCTGGCTGTACCGCGTGCATGCGCCGCGCATGCATGGCGTGCCGGCGAGCATGATGCGTGCGACCAGCTATTTCTCGGGCGCCATCGGCGCCGCGTCGGAGATGACCTTGCTGGCCGAGCGCGAGAACGCACGCACCGACCTCGTCGCGGCGAGCCACAGCCTGCGCCTGCTCATCGTCACCGTGACCATTCCCTTTGCACTGCAGTGGAGCGGACTGCACGGCCTCGACATCCTGCCCCCGGCCACGCGCGTGGTGGACTGGCCGGGCCTGGCGCTGCTGGCCGTGCTCACGGGGGCGGGCGCCCTGGCCATGGACAAACTGGGCCGTGCCAACCCCTGGTTCATGGGGGCGCTGGTGGTGTCCATGGGCTTTGCCATGGCGGGCATCGTCTTCTCGGCCGTGCCGCAGGGGCTGTCCAACGCGGCCCAGCTCGTCATCGGGGTCAGCCTGGGGGTGCGTTTCCGCGCCGACTTCCTGCGCACGGCGCCGCGCTGGCTGGGCACGGTGGCGCTGGGCACCTTCGGGCTCATGGGCATCTGCGCGCTGTTTGCGGGCCTGCTCGCCTGGGGCACGGGCCTGCCCTGGGTGACGCTGCTGCTGGGCACATCGCCGGGCGGCATCACCGAGATGGCCATCACGGCCAAGGTGCTGCAGCTGGGCGTGCCCGTGGTCACAGCCTTCCAGGTGTGCCGGCTGATCGCCGTGCTGATCCTGGTGGAGCCGCTTTTCCGGCGGATCTACCCGGCGGAGTGATCCGCCGAGGGACGTGCGTCAGTGGACCACGACGGGGTTCTGCGCCAGGCCTGCGTAGCGGTCCAGGGCGTCTTCCACTTCTTCCTGCGTCGGGGTGTCACGCTGCCAGGCCAGGATCTGCTGCTGGAACATCTCGGCCCACGATCCGTCCAGGTAGACCTCCTTGCCCGAGCGCTTGTCCACGATCTCGAAGCCGTGGCGTGCGAGCTGGGGCTTGGGCGGTGCCGTGTCGTTGAGCGCCTGGCCAGCGGACTCCCGGGCGTCGGGCAGCATATGGACCACCACAAAGGATTCGGAGTCGTAGAGCATGTGCATCGTGTTCCCTTTGTCGATATGAATGTCAGATGACAGCGGGTCGGCAGAGTTCAAGCCCTGGGGGCCGGCTCTGCGTGGTAACAGTATTTCACGAATTGTGCGCAGCGACAGTTTCGCAGGGGGATTTCGCCCCGGGTGGGAAGAATGCAACACCGGTCGCGCCACTCTCCTACAACGCATCCGCCGCACCGGCGGTGCACAGCGCCGCGACTGCAGGCCGCCGATCAGGGTTTGTCGCTGCCGCGCAGCAGCAGGTCGGCGAAATCGCCATTGGACTGGGTGAGCTTGATGCGCACGGGCAGGTAGCCCAGGCCCGGCGCCAGCCACAGCTCGGCCTTCTGGTCGTAGTCGCGCCGCGGCAGGCGCAGCAGCTTCAGGGCGGGCGTGGCGCCCACGGGCAGGTGCAGGGTTTCGGGGGCTTCGACGCTGAAGGTCCAGCGGTCGGCATTGCGGGCGCTCACGGTGGTCAGCGTGATCTGCGTGCCCGGCGTGTAGCGTGCGGGGTCGGCCGCCAGCATGGCCGCCAGCTGGATGAACATGCTCAGCCGGTCCTGCGCGCCGGGGCCAATGGCGGCCTGTGGCGTATTGGCGCTGAAGGTCACCAGCCCTTTGCCATAGTCGAAATGCGCGGCCTGCTCGCTGCGCGAGCGGTCGCCGAAACGCTCGGGCTGCAGGCCCTGGGCGGTGACCAGGCCGGTACTGCGCTGGGTGCGTGAGCCGAGGAGGAAGGCGCTCACCTCCTGGCGCGCCTCGTAGCGGCTGCCATCGTGCTGCCACAGCAGCTCGGCCCGTGCCGTGTAGTCGAACTTCTTGGCCTGGCCCTTGACCTCGTAGGTCAGGCGCACCGGGGCCGGAATCTGCACCGGTGGCGCTGCGGCGCTGGCGTTCTGGCCCGTGCCGCTGCCGGGGGGCGCGATGTCGATGCCGGCGGCCGTGGGATTCACTTCCGCCGGTGCGGAAGCGGGAGCGGCCGGGCTGGATGCGGCCGCCACAGCGGCAGAGGCCGCGGGCTCCGGCGCGGCAGGAGGGGGCTCGACCACGGCCGTGGACCTTGTCGCCTCCGTGGCCGGTTCGGGCGGGGGCACGGGATCTGACAGGGTTGCGGGCTGCTGGGCGGGCGCGGCTTCGGTGGCCGTTGGAGGGCGTGGCGTGCGTTTGCGCGGTGCGGGGGCTGGCGCCGCGGGCGGCGGGGCAGGCGCGGCCGAAGGTGCGGGCTCCGGTGCTGCCACGGGCGCGGGCGCCGCCGCGATGGTGCGCGTGCTGAACACCTGGCCCGTGGGGGCGGCCGGGCTGTCCCAGGCCAGCGGCACGCCGCGCAGCAGCAGCCAGTGCAGGGCCAGCACCAGCGCGGTGAGGGCGATCAGCGCGCGCCGGGGCATCAGCGGGATGGCCCCGGCATCATGCGGCGCCTGCGCCCAGGTCGTGCGAGAGCTGGGCCGCGGCTGCGCGCAGCGGGGTGTCGATGGCGCCGCCCCATTCGGGGTCGAAGGTGGCGACCGAGCCCAGCGTGGTGATGCCCAGCTCCAGGTGGCCGTCGGCGTCGAACACCGGCGCGCAAAAGCCCACGATGCCGGGCAGCAGCGTGTCCACCACGCGCGCCGCGCCGCGCGCGCGCACGTCGGCCAGCAGGGTCTGCACCTCGTCCATGGTGGTGGGCAGGTCGGTGCGGCGCATCTTGGTCGCGCGGGCGAGTTCTTCCTGGAGCAGCGGTGCGGCCACCTCGGGTGCCAGGTGGGCGGCAAAGCAGCGGCCCGTGGCCGATGACAGCAGCGGCATCACGTCGCCCAGGCGCAGGTTGGCGGTCACGGCCTGGGGCGACTCTTCCCAGTGCACGATGGTGGGCCCATGGTTGCCCCAGACCGCCAGCGCCAGCGTGTGGCCGATCTGCTCCATCAGCGCCGGCATGCGCTCGCGCGCCAGTCGCACCGCGTCGAGCCGCGCCAGCGAGGCCAGGCCGAGCTTCAGCGCCCCCGGCCCCAGGTCGTAGCGTGCGGTGCGGCTGTCCTGCGTGACCAGGCCCAGGCGCTGGAAGCTCACCAGGTAGCGGTGGGCCTTGGCCGCGCTCATGCCGGCCGAGGCCGCCAGGTCCTTGAGCATGAGCGGCCCGCGGGCGCGCGTGAGTCCTTCCAGCAGGGCAAAGCCGACCTCCACGGACTGGATACCTGCACGTTCTTTGTCCATGTGCACTAAAATTTGATGGTTTTGTTTAGTTAAATCAATTTACCCAAGCGTAATTTGCGCTGCGGGTTGACCGTCCAGAGACAAAGGATCCTGCCTCCATGAAACTCGCCACCTACAAAGACGGCTCGCGCGACGGCCAACTGGTCGTCGTCTCGCGCGACCTGGGCACGGCCCATTATGCGACCGGCATCGCCAGCAAGCTGCAGCAGGTGCTGGACGACTGGGGCTTCCTCTCGCCCCAACTGCAGGACCTGTACGACCAGCTCAACGCCGGCCGTGCGCGCCATGCCTTCCCCTTCGACCCGGCCCAGTGCATGGCCCCGCTGCCGCGCGCCTACCAGTGGGCCGACGGCTCGGCCTACATCAACCACGTGGAGCTGGTGCGCAAGGCGCGCAATGCCGAGGTGCCCGAGAGCTTCTACACCGACCCGCTGATGTACCAGGGCGGCAGCGACGACTTCATCGGCCCCTGCGACGACGTGGTGGTGCCCAGCGAGGCCATGGGCATCGACTTCGAGGCCGAGATCGCCGTGATCACCGGCGACGTGAAGATGGGCAGCACGCCCGAGCAGGCCCTGGACGGTATCCGCCTGGTCACCATCGTGAACGACGTGAGCCTGCGCAACCTGATCCCGGCCGAGCTGGCCAAGGGCTTCGGCTTTTTCCAGAGCAAGCCGGCCACTGCCTTCGGCCCCGTGGCCGTGACCCTGGACGAGCTGGGCGACGCCTGGAACCACGGCCGCCTGGACCTCGTGGTGCAATCCACCTGGAACGGCCGCAAGGTCGGCATGTGCGATGCCGGCCCCGAGATGACCTTCCACTTCGGCCAGCTCATCGCCCACGTGGCCAAGACGCGCAACGTGCGTGCCGGCTCCATCATCGGCAGCGGCACCGTGAGCAACAAGGGCGTGGAGCAGGGCGGCCGCACCGAATGGCCCAAGGGCTACAGCTGCATCGCCGAGAAGCGCTGCATCGAGACCATCCAGGACGGCAAGCCCAGCACCGAGTTCATGAAGTTCGGCGACACCATCCGCATCGAGGTCAAGGGCAAGGACGGCGCCAGCATCTTCGGTGCCATTGACCAAGCCATCGTGGAGCCGAGCTGATGGCCTGGGGTCTGAGCCGGTGCCTGCGCGCCGGCGCGGCTAGCCTGGCACTGCTGCTGCCTGCCTGGGCGGTGCAGGCCCAGGCTCCGGTGGAGCCGGCCCGCGCCTGCCCGCCCGCAGCCACACCCATCGGGCCTGCCGATGCCGAGGTGGCCCGGCGCGACGACCGTGACCGCGGCCTGCTCTGGCGCATCGAGAAGGACGGCCGCACCAGCTGGCTCTACGGCACCATCCACGCCGCCGAGCGCGGCTGGGTGCTGCCCGGGCCTTCAGTGCGCGAAGCTTTGCGCCGCGCAGACCGCATCGCGCTCGAAGTGGACCTGATGGACCCGGCGGTGGCTGGCGGGCTGGCCACGGCCGTGCTGCCCGGGCCCCAGACACCTCCGCTGCCCGAGTCGCTGGCCCGGCGCCTGCGCGCGCAGCGCGAAGCCCTGTGCGCCGATGCCACCCTGGTGCGCTTGCGGCCCGAGATCCAGCTCATGTCGCTGGTCGGGCTGGCGGCACGCACCGTGGGGATCGACCCGGCCTATGGCATCGACCTGTTCCTCGCAGGCCTGGCGCGCGCCATGGACAAGAAGGTGGTCTCGCTGGAGTCCGCCGAGGCGCAGATCGCCCTGCTGGTCTCGGACGACCCGGCCAAGGTCGCTCGCACGCTGGAAGAAGGCCTGCGCCAGCTTGAAGGCGGCCAGGCGCGCAAGATCATCACCACCCTCACACAGGCCTGGGCCGAAGGGCAGCTCGACACCCTGCGCGACTATGGCGACTGGTGCGACTGCCTGAAAACGGTAGAAGACCGTGCCGACTACGCGCGCATCGTGCAGGGCCGCAATCCCGCGCTGGCCGATGGCATCGCTGCCCAGCATGCGGCGGGCCACGCCGTGTTCGCAGCGGTGGGCGTGCTGCACATGGTGGGCCCGGAGGGCCTGCCGGCCCTGATGGCCGCCAAGGGTTTCCGCGTCACGCGCGTGCCCCACGCGCCACCGGGCACGCGCCAGGGACCGGCGCCCCAGGCGCAGCGCTAGCCAGCCCCGCCGGCCACCTGATTTCTTTCTTCACATCACGGAGACAACCATGACCCTGCAACGCCGAACTGTTCTTTCCGCCCTGGCGGCCGCCGGTGCCTCTGCCGCGGCGCCCTGGGCCCAGGCCCAGGCGGCCTGGCCCGACCAGCCCCTGCGCTGGGTCGTGCCCTACCCGGCCGGCGGCGGCACCGATGTGCTGGCCCGCACCGTGGCCGAGGCCATGCGCCAGACCCTGGGCCAGCAGATCGTGGTGGACAACCGCCCCGGCGCGGCCACCAATATCGGCGCGCAGATGGTCGCCACGGCAAAGCCCGACGGCAACACCTTCATGTCGGCCGACAACGCTGTGCTGGCCTTCAACGAGCACCTGTTCACCAAGCTGCCGTTCAACCCCGAGAAGGACTTCACCTATGTGGGCGGCATCAGCCGCTTTCCGCTGGCGCTGGTGGTGCATCCGTCCTTCGAGGCCAAGACGCTCAAGGAATTCCTGGCCTATGCGCGGGCCAACCCCGGCAAACTCAACTACGCATCGCCCGGCAATGGCTCGCCGCACCACCTGGCGATGGAGATGTTCAAGAACCGCACCAAGACCTTCCTCACGCACATCCCCTACCGCGGCGCGGCGCCGGCGCTGCAGGACGTGATGGGCGGCCAGGTGCCCTGCATGTTCCTGGACCTGGCGGCAGGACTGCCCGTCATCACCAGTGGCAAGGTGCGTGCCCTGGCCATCGGCTCGGCCAAGCGCGTGTCGGCCCTGCCCGACGTGCCCACGCTGGCCGAGGCCGGCGTGCCCAATACCGAGGTCTATGCCTTCCAGGGCATCCTGGGCCCCGCGGGCCTGCCGGCCGCCATCACCGCGCGCCTGAACGGCGACCTCAACAAGGCGCTGGCCAACCCCGCCGTGCTCAAGCGCATGACTGATTTCGGCATGGAACCGCTGCCCGGCACGCCCGAGCAGTTCCGCACCATGGCGCGTGCCGAATCCAAGCGCTGGGGTGAGATCATCAAGGCAGCGGGTGTGAAACTCGACTGACCGGTTCCCACTGGGGCTCTCTGCCCCTGTGCCAAAGGGTTGCCATCGCCGGGTGCACCGGCGATAGTGGCCCTTTTTTCTTGCGCGAGCGAGGTCCGCCACCTTGCCCGAAGACGTCGTCTGTGCCCGCATCCGGCTTCAGCCCGGCTCCCTGCCCCGGGTGCAGGAATGGGCGGAGCACCTGCGCACCCACCGGGACGAGGCCTTGCAGACCCTGGCTGCCGAGGGCGTGACGGTGGAGTCGGTGTTCCTCGACTCGGGGGCCGAGGGCGACCACCGCGCCTTCAAGCGCGACACCTGGGCCACGGTGCGGCGGCTGGACCTGCTGGTAGACCTTGCGCGCAGCGATTCCGAAAAATAAGGGATTACCCTGGGCTGCTCGGTGTCGATCTGGGCCATGGTCGCACGTCGTAGTCCACAGAGGGCCGTCCTCTGCTTCTTCACAGGCATTCGATCATGAGCACTGCTACCACCGGCACCGTCCGCCTCCACCGCGTGATCCGTTCCACGCCCGACCGCATCTACCGCGCCTTCCTCACACCGCAGGCCCTGGTCAAGTGGCTGCCGCCGCACGGCTTCACGGCCGAGGTGCATGCGCTCGACGCCCGCGTCGGTGGCGCCTACCGCATGTCCTTCACCAACCACGGCGCGGGCGGCAGCCATTCGTTTGGCGGGACCTACCTGGAGCTGGTGCCGGGCGAACGCCTGCGCTACAGCGCGCGCTTCGACGATGCCAACCTGCCCGGCGAGATGACCACCACCGTCACGCTGACCCCCGTGTCCTGCGGCACCGAGATGAGCGTGGTGCAAGAGGGCATCCCCGCCGTGATCCCCGCCGAGTCGTGCTACCTGGGCTGGCAGGAGTCTTTGACCCTGCTGCTGCAACTGGTCGAGCCCGACATCCCGGCGGGTTACTGACGCGGTCAGAAGTTGTAGAACACGCGCAGGAAATTCCCGTCCGGGTCGGTGGCCACGAACTCGTGCAGCCGCGACCATTCCTTGGACTCGGGCGGGTGAAGAATGGTCGCGCCCCGGCCCGCCCAGTGCCGGTGCAGCGCGTCCACGGCGTCCTGGCTGTCCAGGTTGAACCAGACCACCGCCGGCGGCTGGCTGTGGAAGTAGTCGCGGATCTCGGCGGTGGTCAGGAAGATGCGGCTGCGGCCTTGCGAGATGCCCGCGATCGGCCCACCGTCGCGCCCCCAGTCGATGCTGAAGCCCAATTGCTTCTCGTAGTACTGCAGGGCACGCGCCATGTCGGTCACCGGAATCTCCGGGACGGCGCTGGGAAAATCGGTGTCCATGGGGCGGCTCCGTGGGGTGGGCAGGATGCCGCACCTTAACGGGCGTGCGCCATTTTTGCCATACTGGCGCACCACCTATTGTCCCCTGGAGCACTGCCCCATGTCCCTCGAAGTCTGGTTCGCCTTTGTCGCCGCCTGCGCGGTGATGCTCATCATCCCCGGCCCCACCATCCTCACGGTGATCAGCTATTCCATGGCCCACGGGCGTCGCGCCAATGTGCCGCTGGTCGCGGCCGTGGCGCTGGGGGACTCGACGGCGTTGGCCGTATCGCTGCTGGGCCTGGGCACGCTGCTGGCCACCTCGGCCTTCTGGTTCACGGTCATCAAGTGGGCCGGCGGCCTGTACCTGCTGTACCTGGCCTTCAAGATGCTGCGCGCCGGCGTGGGCGTGGCGGAGATCACCGCACCCAAGGCCCCCGGCTCGCGCTGGAAGCTGTTCGCCAATACCTACCTGGTCACGGCGCTCAACCCCAAGGGCATCGTGTTTTTCGTGGCTTTCCTGCCGCAGTTCATCCGTCCGGGTGCACCCATCGCACAGCAGATGTGGATATTGGCCGCCACCTTCGTCACCCTGGCGGCGCTCAACGCCACGGCCTACGCGGTGTTCGCCGGTTCGGCCAGCCGCTTGCTGGCCTCGCCGCGCGCGCAGCGCCGCTTCAACCTGGCCGGGGGCTCGCTGCTGGGCGCTGCAGGCCTGTGGGCGCTGATGGCCCGGCGGCCGGCCTGAGCGCGGGGAGTGCAGTGACCGGCTTTCGCTTTGACCTGCTGCGCGCGCAGGACCTGCCCCTGCTGCATGGCTGGCTGCTGCAGCCCCATGTCGCGCAATGGTGGGAGCCGCCAGACAGCATCGACGAGCTGCATGCGGACCTGGTGGCGGAGCAGGGCGCCCCAGGCGCCACGCTGGCCTATATCGCCTCGCTCAACGGAGCACCCATCGGTTTCATCCAGTCCTATGCCGCCATGGGCTCGGGCGATGGCTGGTGGGAGGACGTGACCGACCCCGGCGTGCGCGGCATCGACCAGTTTCTCGCGCATGCGGACCAGTTGAACCAGGGCATGGGTCGCGCCATGGTGCGGGCCTTTGTCCAGCAACTGCTGGCCGACCCGGCAGTGACCCTGGTGCAGACCGACCCGCGCCCGGACAATGCGCGCGCGATCCGCTGCTATACGCATGCGGGCTTTCACCCCGTGCGCGAGGTCGTGACGCCGGACGGTCCCGCGCTGCTGATGCATTGCAATGCGCTATCGCTGCAAGGCGGTACGAATGCCACCTGATACACCGTGCCCCGCACCCCCTTCGCCTTCGTCGGTGCCCAGGGCGTCAGAAGGCACTGCACTGGCGCTCTTGCGAATGATCGCCTTCTTGGCAGGCACTGTGGCGTTGGTGATCTCCTTGATCTACTACTCCGAGGTATGTCTATTTCCCAGCGAGCGGGACTTCGATGTCTGGCGTTTCGTGGCGATGTGGCTTCGAGAGCTTTTGATCCTTGGTTTCGCTGGGGCGGTGCTCATCGCGTGTGTGGTGGTCAGCATCATTTCCGGGGTGCGCAGGCTACGGAAGACAGATCCCGATCTCAAGGGCGCACAGGAAGCCAGCCCAGCAGCGCAATCCGCAAGCCCGCCAAACGGCTGACCTCGGATTGACTGCATAGGTGTGCGTCAGAACCGCACCACCACCTTGCCGAAGGCGCCGCGTTCCAGGTGCGCAAAGGCCTCGGGCACCTGGTCGAAGGCGTACTCGGCGGCGATCACCGGCGCCAGGGCGTTCACGTCGATGGCGCGCACCATGTCCTCCAGCGCGCGCCGGTGGCCCACGCTCAGGCCCTGGAGGGTCGCGCGGCTGCGGATCGCGTGGTAGGCCGAACCGCTGATTTCGCCGCCCGCGAGGACGCCGATCACCGACAGGCGGCCGCCTTGCGCCAGCGCCTCCAGCGAGCGGCCCAGGTTGGGGCCGCCCACGGTTTCCAGCACCTGGTCGGCACCGCGGCCGCCCGTGAGTTCGCGCACGGCGGCGGGCCAGTCGGCGTCGCGCGCCAGCACCTGGCTGGCGCCCAGTGCCAGGGCCCGCTCGCGCTTGTCCTGTGCGCCCGAGACCACGATGGCCTGGGCCCCGTGCATGTGCGCGAACTGCAGACCGAACAGGGCCACGCCGCCGGTGCCGTGGATCAGCACCGTCTGTCCGGCGCGCAGCGCGCCCTGTTCGACCAGCGCGAACCAGGCCGTGAGCGCGGCGCAGGGCAGGGTGCTGGCCTGGGCTGCGTCGAGTGTGCGGGGCGCGGCCACGGCCCACTGGGCGTCGAGCAGCACATGCGAGGCCAGCGTGCCGGGGCCCGGGCCGCCCAAGGCAAACGCCTCGGGCGGCATGGCGCCATCGATCCAGCCGGCCATGAAGGTGCTGATCACGCGCTCCCCACCGCGCCAGCGCGTGACACCGTCGCCCACGGCCAGCACCGTGCCCGCGAGGTCGGACCCCGGCACGAAGGGCAGCGGCGGCGTCCAGCCGTAGGCGTTGTCGGTGATCATCAGGTCGCGGTAGTTCAGCGAGGCGGCTTCCACGCGCACCAGGATCTGGCCGGGGCCGGGCGGGGGCACGGGCACCTCGGCGCGCTGCAGGTGCTGGCGGCCGAAATCGGTGATCTGCCAGCGGTGGGAAGTGTGGGGTTCGGCCATGTCGGGCTCCTTGCGGTTCGAGAAAAGATGGGCCATGCTATTGGCTATATCCACTCTGCAGTGACGCCATTTCATCCCATGAATGGCGACTGAAAAGAACCAATGAGCGAACGCCTTGCAGGCATCGAAGCCTTTGTCGCGGCCGTCGAGGCCGGCAATTTCGCGCTGGCCGCGCAGCGCCTGCGGCGCACACGCTCGGCCGTGGGCAAGAGCGTGGCGCGGCTCGAAGAGCGCCTGGGCACCCGGCTGTTCCAGCGCACCACGCGCAGCCAGAGCCTGACCGAGAACGGCCAGGCCTACTACGAGCGCTGCCGCCGTGCGCTCGATGAGCTCGATGCGGCCGACGCCGCGCTCGAAGTCGGACGCCTCGTGCCCAGCGGGCGCGTACGCATCACCGCCCCCGAGCTGATCGGCCGCGTGCGCCTGGCGCCGCTGCTCATGGAGCTGGGCCAGCGCCACCCCGAGCTGGCTTTCGAGCTGGCGTTCAGCGACCGGCGCATTGACCTCATCGAAGAGGGCATCGACCTGGCCGTGCGCAGCGGCCCGCTGGGCGACAGCGCGGCGCTGGTTGCACGGCCGCTCGGCCACCAGTGGATGGGTGTGTATGCCTCGCCGGCCTACCTGGCGGCACATGGCCGGCCGGCGGACATGCAGGCACTGGTTGCCGAGCCAGCGGCGCACAGCTTTGTCGGCTATGCACGCGAGACCGGGCCGCACCCCTGGCAATTCAACGACGATGCGGGGCGTGTGATCGACTTCATCGCACCTTCGCGCTTTCATTTCAGCTGCAACAGCCTGGAGGTCGCCGCCATGGCCGCCATGCAAGGCGTGGGCCTGGCGCGCCTGCCCGCCTGGCTGGTGGCCGACGCCGTGGCCGAGGGCCGGCTGCAGAAGGTGCTGCAGGAGCCGCAGCCCTTTGGCTATGCGCTCAGCGCCGTGTGGCCGCAGGCGCGGGCGCTGCCCCTGAAGACGCGCGTGGTCATCGACATGCTGGCCGAGCGTCTGCCGCCGCTGCTCGAAGCACGCTGACCCTGTTGACGGCAGGGTCGGCTTGCCAGGGTTCTAGACGACCGGTCTAATCGGCGCATAATAGCCCCCGTGACCACCGGCCAACCCTCCGCCAAGACCCACATCCTTCGCTGTGGCGAGCGCCTCATCGCCACCAAGGGCTTTGTGGGCGTGGGGCTGGCTGAGATCCTGGCCGCGGCCGGCGTGCCCAAAGGCTCGTTCTACCATTACTTCAGCTCCAAGGAGCGCTTTGGCGAGGCCCTGCTGGCCAGCTACATGGAGCGTTACCTGGCCCACCTCGAGCAGATGCTGGCGCCCGATGGCCAGCCCGCCCGCGTGCGGCTGATGCGCTACTGGGCCTACTGGAACGTGTCGCAGTGCGGGGTGGACGGCCCGGCCTGCGATGCCGGTGCGGGAGAGGGCAGCAAGTGCCTGGTGGTCAAGCTCAGCGCCGAGGTGGCCGACATGTCGGACACCATGCGCATCGCCCTGCGCGATGGCACCACGCAGATCGTGGCGCGGCTCGCCCGTTGCCTGCGCGAGGCCGTGCAGGACGGCTCGGTGCCGGCGACCACCGACCCCGAGGCCATGGCGCTCACGCTCTACGAAATGTGGCTGGGCGCCAGCCTGCTGGCCAAGCTGCGGCGCGATGGCTCCTCGTTCGAGCACGCGCTCCGCGCCACGGATGCCTTGCTGGGCGGCGAGGATGCCGGGCTCGGTGCCCAATGGGCATCCGCCACGCCGAAGGCCACACGCGCCGCCACGGGCAAAGCCAAGGCATCTCACCAGCCCGCCTAAACACAAAGGTTTCCAGTCCAAACACTGCTCATTTGATTAACTAGCCGACCGGTCTACTTCAATCAACTTCCTTTCCAATTTTCACCACCACAACCCCACGGACCCCCCATGCTCAACTTCGACTTCCACAACCCTACCCACATCGCCTTCGGCAAGGGCCGCATCGCCGACCTCGCCACCCTGGTGCCCGCCGCGGCCAAGGTGCTCATCCTGGTGGGCGGCGCCAGCGCCGAGAAGACCGGCACGCTGGCCGAGGTGCGCACGGCGCTCGGCGCGCGCCAGCACGCCACCTTCAGCGGCATCGAGCCCAACCCGAGCTACGAGACCTCGATGAAGGCCGTGGCGCAGATCCGCGAGGGCGGCTTCGACTTCCTGCTTGCCGTGGGCGGCGGCTCGGTGATCGACGCGGTGAAGTTCATCGCCGCAGCCGTGCAGTTCGACGGTGGCGACCCTTGGACCATCCTGGAGCAGCATGGCCGCAATGTCACCGGCGCAATGCCCTTCGGCTCGGTGCTCACGCTGCCCGCCACGGGCTCGGAAATGAACAACGGCGGCGTCATCACGCACCGCGCCAAGGGCGCCAAGCTGGCGTTCGGCAGCAAGCACACCTACCCGGTGTTCTCGGTGCTCGACCCGACCAAGACCTACACCCTGCCGCCGCAGCAGCTGGCCAACGGCGTGGTCGATGCCTTCGTGCACACGGTGGAGCAGTACCTGACCTACCCGGTGGACGGCGTGGTGCAGGACCGGTTTGCCGAGGGCATTTTGCAGACGCTGATCGAGGTGGGCCCGCGCATCCTGGCCGCACCCGAGCCGGTGTATGCCGACCGCGCCAACCTGATGTGGACGGCCACCCTGGCGCTCAACGGCCTGATCGGTGCCGGCGTGCCGCAGGACTGGACCACGCACATGATCGGCCACGAACTGACGGCCCTGCACGGCATCGACCACGCGCGCACGCTGGCCGTGGTGCTGCCCTCGCTGCTCCATGCGCAACGCGCAGCCAAGGCCGCCAAGCTGCTGCAGTACGGCGAACGGGTCTGGGGCATCCGCAGCGGCACCGATGACGAGCGCATCGACGCCACGATTGCCGCCACGCGCGATTTCTTCGAGCGCATGGGCATCCCCACCCGCCTGTCGGCCTACGGCGTGGGCGCGGACAGCGTGCCCAAGCTGGTGGCGCAGCTCGAAGCGCACGGCATGGTCACGCTGGGCGAACACCGCGACGTGACCCTGGCGGTGAGCCGCCGCGTGCTCGAAGCGGCATTGTAAGAACCTTCCATTTCATCCACCCCCCTGAAAGCCACACCATGACGAAAAAGATCCTGATGGTCCTGACCTCGCACGACCGGCTGGGCGACTCCGGCAAGAAGACGGGCTTCTGGCTCGAAGAGTTTGCCGCGCCGTACTACGTGTTCAAGGACGCGGGCGTGCAGATCACGCTGGCATCGCCCCAGGGCGGCCAGCCCCCGCTGGACCCCAAGAGCGACGACCCGGGCGCGCAGACCGATGCCACGCGCCGCTTCAAGGCCGATGCCGACGCACAGAAGGCGCTGGCGAACACCGTGGTGCTGGCCAGCGTGCGCGCCGAGGACTTCGACGCCGTGTTCTACCCCGGCGGCCATGGCCCGCTGTGGGACCTGGCGGAGGACGCCCAGTCGATCGCGCTCATCGAGAAGACCTTTGCCGCCGGCAAGCCCCTGGCCCTGGTCTGCCATGCCCCCGGCGTGCTGCGCCATGCCAAGGCACCGGACGGCAAGCCGCTGGTCGACGGCAAGAAGGTCACCGGCTTCACCAACACCGAGGAAGAGGCCGTGCAACTGACCAAGGTGGTCCCCTTCCTGGTGGAAGACATGCTCCAGGCCAATGGCGGCCAGTACTCCAAGGGGGCCGACTGGGCGCCCTATGTGCTGGTCGATGGCAACCTGATCACCGGGCAGAACCCGGCCTCGTCGGAGCAGGGCGCGCACGCCGTGCTCCAGCGGCTGGGCTGAAGCCTGGCGCCGGGGCGTTGGCCCCGGCGGCTTCAATGCGGCAGGATCCCCGGCAGCAGCGGCCGGTCCAGCCGCTGGCGCCACCACTTGAGCGCCTCGCCCATGTGCTCGGGCTTCCAGGCCAGCCAGAAGGTTTCGTCGGCGCGGGGCTCCTGCACCACCAGTTCCACCAGGATGCCGCTCTCCAGCTCGTGGCGCACGCAGGCGCGCGGCACGAAGCCATGGCCCAGGCCTGCGCTCTGGCAGGCGATCTTGGCCGCCATGGAGGGCACGGTGATGCGCCGCTGCCCCGCGAGCAGGCCCACCGTGCGGTCCGACAGCGAGCGCGCGCCATCGCCCACCACCACAGCCGTGTGCTCCAGCAGGTCGTTGCGCGCCAGCGGGCGCTTGAGTTGCGCGAGCGGGTGCGTGGCCGTCACGCAGAAGGCGAACGCGAGGCTGCCCACGGCCACGGCCTTGTAGCCGCCGCCGGCCGGGCCTTCGCCAGCCGCCACGATGATGTCGGCCCGGCCCTCGCGCAGCGCCTCCCAGGTGCCGGTGAGCGCCTCGCAGCCAATGCGCAGGCGCGTGCCGCAGTTGAGGTCCTCGAAGGCGCAGATGTCGTCGTTGAAGGCGCTGGTGGGGATCAGCGAGTCGTGCACCAGCCGCAGCTCCGACTCGAAGCCCGTGGCGATCTGGCGCATGCGCGATTCCAGGTGGCCGGCGGCCACCAGCAGCCAGCGCCCTTCCTTGAGCATCTCCTGCCCCGCAGGCGTGAGGGTCACGCGCGGCCCGTTGCGCGTGAACAGGGCAAAGCCCAGTTGTTCCTCCAGCTTGCCCACGGCATAGGAGATGGTGGAGGGCACCTTGTGCAGTTGCTCGGACGCGCCGGCGAAGGAGCCGTGCCGCGCGATGGCGTCCACGAGTTCGATGGCTTCCAGGGTCAGTTTCAGCATGTTGGAAGGCGCGGAATTTTCATCATCGAAATTATCGATCATAGAGCCGCTGATGTTTCAACCTAAGGCCCCCTCTGCGGCGAGATACTTTCTTCACCCGAGCACTGCAGCTCTCTGAAAACTGCCGGATGGCAGGCCCAGGCGCCCAGTGTGAACTGCATCGAATCTGAAGAAAGGAAATCACCATGCTCGACATCCGCAAAGCCCACCAACGCGGCAACGCCAACCACGGCTGGCTGCACTCGCGCCACACCTTCTCGTTCGGCCACTACCGCGACCTCAAGCAGCAAGGCTTCTCGGACCTGCTGGTGATCAACGACGACCGCGTGGCCCCTTCCAAGGGTTTTGGCACCCACGGCCACCGTGACATGGAAATCTTCTCCTACGTGCTCGAAGGCGCTCTGGAGCACAAGGACTCCATGGGCACAGGCTCGGTCATCCGCCCTGGCGATGTGCAGATGATGAGTGCCGGCATCGGCGTGGAGCACAGCGAGTTCAACCACTCGGGCGACGAGCCCGTGCACTTTCTGCAGATCTGGCTGGTGCCTGGTGTGCGCGGTGCCGCCCCCCGCTACCAGCAGGTGCACTTCAGCGAGGCCGACAAGCGCGGCCGCCTGCGCCAGATCATCTCGCCCGAAGGCACGGACGGCTCCCTGGCCGTGAACCAGGACGCCCGGGTCTATGCCGGCCTGTTCGACGGCGATGAGTCCACCACGCTGGACGTGGGGGCCGACCGCCATGTGTATGTGCATGTGGCCCGTGGCAGCCTCACGGTCAACGGCGAGCGCCTGTCCGAAGGCGATGGCGCCCGCATCCGCGAACCCGAGGCGCTGCGCTTTGCCGACGGCGAACAGGCCGAGGTGCTGGTGTTCGACCTGCGCCCCAACGAGCTGCCCACCATGCCCCGCTGAGCCCGGTTCTTGCTCAGCCCCTTTTCATCGCTTTCATCACTTTCCAGGAAATTCCCATGATGCCCATCGCCAAGCCCACCGCCGGTTCCACGCTGCTCACCCCCAACGACCACACCCTGGTGATGATCGACTTCCAGTCGCAGATGGCCTTTGCCACGCACTCCATCGACGCGATCACGCTGCGCTCCAACGCCGGCCTGGTGGCCAGCGCGGCGGCCGGGTTCAAGGTGCCGACCATCCTCACCACCGTGGCCGAAAAGAGCTTCTCGGGCCCCATGTTCGAGGAAGTCACCGCTCCATTCCCCGGCCAGGCCCTGCTGGACCGCACCTCCATGAACACCTGGGAGGATGCTGCCGTGATCGAGCGCATCAACGCCATCGGCAAGCCGCGCATCGTGCTGGCCGGCCTGTGGACCAGTGTCTGCATCGTCGGGCCGGCCCTGTCGGCCCTGGACCAGGGCTTCGAGGTCTATGTGATCGCCGACGCCAGCGGCGACATCTCCACCGAGGCCCACAACCGCGCCATGGAGCGCATGGTGCAGGCCGGCGCCCGGCCCATCACTTCCCTGCAGTACCTGCTGGAGCTGCAGCGCGACTGGGCCCGCACGGAGACCTATGACATGACGACGGGCATCGCCAAGAAGTTCGGCGGTGGGTACGGTCTGGGGATCACTTACGCCAAGACCATGTTCAACGCCCACGAAGGCTGACGGCAGGGGCTTTGGCCCCGTCTTTTCATCCTTCTTACCCGGCAGGTGCCCGATACTGCGGCCCCTGCCTTCCCCTCCCGTCCCCGAAAGAACCCCTCCCATGGCCCAGACCAGCACGCCCGACCTGATCCTGCACCACGGCCGCTTCACCACGCTCAACCGGGCCCAGCCCACGGCCAGCGCCGTGGCCATCCAGAGCGGCCGCTTCACCCAGGTCGGCACGGACCGCGAGATCCTGCCGCTGGCCGGCCCCGGCACGCGCGTCATCGACCTGCAGGGCCGCTCCGTGTTGCCCGGCCTCATCGACAACCACCTGCACATCATCCGCGGCGGCCTGAACTTCAACATGGAGCTGCGCTGGGACGGCGTGCGCAGCCTGGCCGATGCCATGGCCATGCTGCGCCGCCAGGTGGCCGTGACGCCCGCGCCGCAATGGGTGCGCGTGGTGGGCGGCTTCACCGAACACCAGTTCGCCGAGAAGCGCCTGCCCACGATTGCCGAGCTCAATGCCGTGGCGCCCGATACACCGGTGTTCATCCTGCACCTGTACGACCGCGCCCTGCTCAACGCCGCCGCGCTGCGCGCCGTGGGCTACACCCGCGAAACACCCGCGCCCCCGGGCGGCGAGATCGTGCGCGACAGCGCGGGCAACCCCACGGGCCTGCTGCTGGCCAAGCCCAATGCCGCCATCCTGTACGCCACGCTGGCCAAGGGCCCGAAGCTCCCGCATGACTACCAGGTCAATTCCACGCGCCACTTCATGCGCGAGCTCAACCGCCTGGGCGTGACGGGCGCCATCGACGCGGGCGGGGGCTTCCAGGCCTACCCCGACGACTACGCCGTGATCCAGGAACTGGCCGATGCCGACCAGCTCACCATCCGCCTGGCCTACAACCTGTTCACGCAAAAGCCCAAGCAGGAGAAGGAAGACTTTTTGAACTGGACGGCCACCTCGCAGTACAAGCAGGGCACGGACTACTTCCGCCACAACGGCGCGGGCGAGATGCTGGTGTTCTCGGCCGCCGACTTCGAGGACTTCCGCCAGCCCCGGCCCGAAATGGGCCCGGAGATGGAGGACGACCTCGAAAAGGTGGTGCGCATCCTCGCGCAGAACCGCTGGCCCTGGCGCATGCACGCCACCTACGACGAGACCATCACCCGCGCGCTCGACGTGTTCGAGAAGGTCAACCAGGACACGCCGCTGGCCGGCCTGAACTGGTTCTTCGACCACGCCGAGACCATTTCCGAGCGCTCCATCGACCGCATCGCCGCGCTGGGCGGCGGCGTGGCCGTGCAGCACCGCATGGCCTACCAGGGCGAGTACTTTGTCGAGCGCTACGGCGCTGGCGCGGCCGAGGCCACGCCGCCCGTCAAGCGCATGCTCGAAAAAGGCGTCAAAGTCTCCGCCGGCACCGATGCCACGCGCGTCGCCTCGTACAACCCCTGGGTGTCGCTGTCCTGGCTGGTCACGGGCAAGACCGTGGGCGGCCTGCAGCTGACCCCCCAGCGCAACTGCCTGGACCGCGAGGCCGCGCTGCGCATGTGGACCGAGAACGTGACCTGGTTCAGCAACGAAGAGGGCAAGAAGGGCCGCATCGAGGTGGGCCAGCTCGCCGACCTGGTGGTGCCCGACCGCGACTTCTTCGCCTGCCCCGAATCCGACATCGCCGACACCACGGCCCTGCTCACCGTGGTGGGCGGCAAGGTGGTCTACGGCGCGGGCGACTTCGCTGCGCACGATGGCGCCGCGCCGCCGCCGGCCATGCCCGACTGGTCGCCTGTGCGCACCTTCGGCGGCTATGGCGCCTGGGGTGACAAGGAAGGCGTGCCCTTGCAGGCCGTGATGCGCCGCGCGGCGGCCGCCTGCGCCTGCGCCAACGACTGCAATGTGCACGGCCACCAGCACGCCACGGCCTGGAGCAGCCAACTGCCCATTGCCGACCTCAAGGGCTTCTGGGGGGCGCTCGGCTGCGCCTGCTGGGCGGTGTGATGGCCGAGGCCCTCCACTCCGCAGCGACCGCACCCTGGGTGCAGTCGCTGGCCCTGCTGTGCCTGTGCGCCGCCTACCTGCAGGGTGGCATTGCCAAGGCGCGCGACCTCAAAGGTGCCGTGGCCGAGATGCGGCACTTCGGCCTGGCGCCGGCCGCGCCCATCGCGCTGGCCACCATCGCGCTGCAACTCGGGGCCTCGGCCCTCGTGGTCTCGGGCTGGTACCGCTGGCTGGGGGCACTCGCCCTGGCGGGCTTCACGGTGCTGGCCGCCTTTGTGGCCGACCGTTTCTGGCAGGCTGCCCCGGCGGAGCGCCGGGCCACGGCCAACGCATTCTTCGAACATTGGGGCCTGGCGGGCGGATTCGTCCTTGTGGCCTGGTACGACCTGGGAGGCCTGCATGGCGCATGATCACCAACACCCCTCCGCGCAACCCGCAGCGGCAGCCAGCGGCGGCGCGTTTGCCCCGCTGCGCCTGCCGGTGTTCGCGGTGCTGTGGGCCGCCACCATCCTGGGCAACATCGGCAGCTTCATGCGCGACGTGGCGAGCGCCTGGATGGTGACCGAGCTGTCCACCAGCCCCACGGCCGTGGCCCTGGTGCAGACGGCGGCCACGCTGCCGGTCTTCCTGCTGGCGCTGCCGGCCGGCGTGCTCTCGGACATCCTGGACCGGCGGCGTTTCCTCATTGCCGTGCAGGTCCTTCTGGCCGGGGTGAGCGGCGCCCTGCTGCTGCTGGCCCACACCCACACGCTCACGGTGGAGTACCTGATCGCGCTGACCTTCCTGGGCGGTGTGGGTGCAGCACTGATGGGGCCCACCTGGCAGTCCATCGTGCCCGAGCTGGTGCCGCGCAGCGAGCTGCGCAACGCCGTGGCGCTCAACTCGCTGGGCATCAACATCGCACGCGCCGTGGGCCCGGCGGTGGGCGGGCTGCTGCTGGCCAGTTTCGGCGCGGCCGCGGCCTATGGCCTGGACGTGCTGAGCTATGTGTTCGTGATCGCGGCGCTGCTGTGGTGGCGCCGGCCGGCGGCGGTGGACACGGGGCGCGGCGAGCAGTTCTTCGGCGCCTTCCGCGCCGGTGTGCGCTATGCCCGGGCCAGCCGCGAGCTGCATGTGGTGCTGTTGCGCGCCGCTGTGTTCTTCCTGTTCGCCAGCTCCGTGTGGGCGCTGCTGCCCCTGGTGGCCCGGCGCATGCTGGGCGGCTCGGCCGGGTTCTACGGCGTGCTGCTGGGGGCTGTGGGGGCGGGTGCCATCCTGGGCGCCGTGCTGCTGCCGAAACTGCGCCGCCGCCTCGACACCGATGGCTTGGTGCTCACCGCGTCGCTGCTCACGGCCGGCGTGATGGCCGTGCTGACTCTGGCGCCCCCGCAGTGGGCCGCCGTGGCGCTGATGCTGGTGCTGGGCCTGGGCTGGATCATTGCGCTCACCACGCTCAACGGCGTGGCCCAGGCGGTGCTGCCCAACTGGGTGCGTGGACGCGGCCTGGCCATCTACCTCATGGTATTCAACGGCGCCATGGCGGCCGGCAGCCTGGGCTGGGGCTTGGTGGCGGGGCAACTCGGGGTGGCGACCACACTGCTCCTCGGCGCGGCCGGGCTGGTGGTGGTGGCCTTCGTGTTCCACCGCGTGAAGCTGCCCACGGGCGAGGCGGACCTGCAGCCCTCGCGCCACTGGCCCGAGCCCCTGCTGGCCGAGCCTGTGGCGCAGGACCGCGGCCCGGTCATGGTGCAGGTGGAGTACCGCATCCGCAAGGAGGACCAGCCGGCCTTCCTGCAGGCCATGCAGCTGGTGGCCGCGGAGCGCCGGCGCGACGGGGCCTATGCCTGGGGCGTGGCCGAGCACACGGGCGAGCCCGGGCGCGTGATCGAATGGTTCCTGGTCGAATCCTGGGCCGAGCACCTGCGCCAGCACGACCGGGTTTCCCAGGCCGATGCCGACCTGCAGGCGCAGGCGCTGCGCTTCCACCAGGGCCCGGACAAGCCCGTGGTGCACCACTACCTGGCGCTGGCGCCCGGGGCGTGACGGTTCAGGCCGCCTCGTCCACCGCCTCCACCTCCACCAGGCAGTCGTAGAAGGTGGGGGCGCGGCCCAGGTCGGTCAGGGCCTGGCTGGTGATCTCGTTGACGTTGGTTCCATCCAGGCCCAGCTTGCGCCACCAGATGCCCATGCCGTTGACCACGCCGGGCCGCGCGCGGCGCGACACGCTGGCGTGGCAGCGGTAGCTGCCGCGGGCGTTGAACACGCGCACCACGCTGTCGTTGGCAATGCCGCGCGCCTCGGCGTCGTCGGGGTGGATCTCCAGGAGCGGCCGGCCCTCGATGTCGCGCAGGGTCTTCACGTTGACGAAGGTCGAGTTGAGGAAGTTGCGCGCGGGCGGCGAGATCATGGCCAGCGGGTAGGCGGCCGAGCTGCCCTGCAGCTCGTAGTTGGGCAGGTGGTCGGGCAGGCCGTCGAGCCCCTGGGCGGCCAGGCGTGCGCTGTAGAACTCGCACTTGCCCGAAGGGGAGGGGTAGTTGCCCTCCGCAAACGGCGCGTCGGGCATGGCCAGCGTGGCAAAGCCCCGGGCTTCGAGCTCGGCAAAGTCCACTGCATCGCCGAAGGCCTGGCGGCACAGGGTGGCGTCGTCGTCGGCAAAGCAGGGGTCGGTGTAGCCCATGCGTGCGGCGAGGTCGCGGAAGATCTGCGCGTTGGAGCGGGCCTCGCCCAGCGGTGCGATGGCCGGGCGGTTGAGCACCACGTCGGTGTGGCCGTACGAGAGGTGCACGTCCCAGTGCTCCAACTGCGTGGTGGCGGGCAGCACGTAGTCGGCGTAGTCGGCCGTGTCGGTGCGGAAATGCTCCAGCACCACGGTGAAAATGTCCTCGCGCGCAAAGCCCTGCACCACCTTGCCCGAATCGGGCGCCACGGCAACGGGGTTGCTGTTGTAGACCACCACGGCCTGCACCTGGGGTCCGAAGCTGGGCGAGGCCGGACGCAGCAGGTCGTCGCCAATGGTGGACATGTTGATGGTGCGCGGCCGGCGGCCCGCGAGCAGGTCGGGGCGCTGCAGCACGGCGCGCTGCACCGGGTACTGGCCCGAGCTCGACAGCAGCATGCCGCCCGCGCGGTGGCGCCAGGCGCCCGTGAGCGCGGGCAGGCAGGTGACGGCGCGCACGGCATTGCCGCCGCCGCGCACGCGCTGCATGCCGTAGTTCAGGCGGATGGCGGCCGGCTTGGTGGTGCCGTAGTCCTTTGCCAACTGGCGGATCTGCTCCACGGAGATGCCGCAGACCTCGGCCGCGCGCTCGGGCGGCCATTGCAGGGCGCGCTCGCGCAGGCCTTCCCAGCCCAGGGTGTGGCGCGCGATGTAGTCATGGTCCAGCCAATCGTGCACGATGAGTTCGTGCATCAGTGCCAGGGCCAGGGCGGCATCGGTACCCGGGCGCAGGGCGATGTGCTCATGGCACTTGTCGGCCGTCTCGGTCTTGCGCGGGTCGATGCAGACCAGCTTGGCGCCGTTGCGCTTGGCCTGCTGCGCATAGCGCCAGAAGTGCAGGTTGCTGCCGATGGAGTTGCTGCCCCAGATCAGGATGAGCTGCGCCTCGGCGAAGAACTCCACCTTCATGCCCACCTTGCCGCCCAGGGTCTGCACCAGGGCCTCGGCACCGGCCGAGGCGCAGATGGTGCGGTCCAGCAGCGAGGCGCCCAGCTGGGCGAAGAAGCGCCGGTCCATGCTTTCGCCCTGCACCATGCCCATGGTGCCCGCGTAGCTGTAGGGCAGGATGGCCTCGGGGTCGTGCGCGGCGATGGTGGTCAGGTGCTGCGCGATGTCGGCCAGGGCCTCGTCCCAGCTCACGGGGGTGAATTGGCCGCTGCCCTTGGGGCCGCTGCGCTTGAGCGGGGTGAGCACGCGCTCGGGGTGGTAGCTGCGCTCGGTGTAGCGCGAAACCTTGGCGCACAGCACGCCATCGGTGTGGGCGTGCTCGGGGTTGCCCTGCACCCGGGTGGCCACGCCATCGACCACGGTGGTGATCAGCGCGCAGGTGTCGGGGCAGTCGTGGGGGCAGGCGCCGCGCACCACCAGGGGGGCGGAATCTGCAGAAACAGGGGCCGAAATCGTGGGCATGGGTGGGGCTGGTCGTTAAACTGGCTGGCAGGGTTGGTGGCGCGCTTGTGGCGCGGCCCGTCCGGGCGCACCAAAGGCGCACCGCCCTTGGATTTTTTTATTGGAACCGGGATTTCACCATGAACCACATTGTCTGGGGGCGCAGGCAGTTTTCCGCCGGCTTGGGCGCCGTGGCGCTCGCCGGTTTTCAGACCGCCCGGGCGCAGGGCGAAGGACGCATCGTGCTGGGCCAGTCGGCCCCGTTCACGGGCCCGGCGGCGCAACTGGGCATCCAGTTCCACCAGGGGGCCAAGCTGTTCTTCGACCAGCTCAATGCCCAGGGCGGCGTGGGCAAGCGGCAGGTCGAGATCCGCACGCTCGACGACGGCTACGAGCCCGACCGCTGCGCCGAGAACACCAAAAAGCTCATGGCCGACGATGTGTTCGCGCTGTTCGGCTACATCGGGACCCCCACCAGCCTGGCGGCGCTGCCGCTGTTCACCAAGGAGAAGGTGCCGTTCTTCGGCCCGTTCACCGGGGCCGAGGCCTTGCGCCAGCCGTTCAACCGGCTGGTGTTCCATGTGCGTGCGTCCTACTACGACGAAACCGCGCTCATCGTGCGCCAGCTCACCAACCTGGGGCTCAAGAAGATCGCGGTCTTCCACCAGAACGATGCCTATGGCAAGGCCGGGCTCGACGGCGTGGTGCGCGCGCTGACCGAGCAGAAGCTGGCGCCCGTGGCCACGGCGACAGTGGAGCGCAATTCGGTGGACGTGAAGGCCGCCGTCGAGAAGCTGGTGGCCGCCAAGCCCGATGCCGTGGTGCAGATCGCCGCCTATGCGGGCAGCGCCGCCTTTGTGCGCGCGGCGCGCAAGGCGGGCTTTGGCGGCACGTTCTACAACGTGTCCTTCGTGGGCACCCAGGCCCTGGCCGACGAGCTGGGCAAGGACGGCGCCGGCGTGGTGGTCTCGCAGGTCATGCCCTCGCCCTACCAACCCTCGCGCCAGATCACGCGCGAGTTCCTGGAGGCCATCAAGAGGGGCGGCGACAAGGTGCAGGCCAACTACTCCAGCATGGAGGGTTTCGTGGCGGCACGCGTTTTTGCCGAAGGCCTGCGCCAGGCCAACGGCAGCGGCAAGATCACCCGCGACGGCCTGATTGCCGGGCTCGAAGGCCTGGGCAGCCAGACCATCTCGGGCTTCCAGGTGTCCTACAGCGCCACCGACCATGCAGCCTCGAGCTTCGTCGAGATGTCGATGCTGACCGGCGACGGGCGCGTGAGGACCTGACGACCCTTCGGGGCCTCAGCCAAAGGCCTTGGTCGATGCCAGGCCCTGCATGAAGGCCTCGCAGCGGCCGAGCTGCTCCAGGCTCACATACTCGTCGGGTTGGTGCGCCTGCTGGATGCTGCCGGGGCCGCAGACCACGGTGGGGATGCCGGCGTTCTTGAACAGCCCGGCTTCGGTGCCGAAGGCCACCAGTGTGGTGCCCTTTTCGCCGCTCAGTTCCTGTGCCAGGCGGGTCACGGCGTCGTCCTTGCTGCCCAGGAAGCTCGGGATCTCGCAGATGGTCTCGAAACTGAAGCCGGTCTGGGGCGCCACCTTCTGCATCGAGGGTTCGAGCGAGCGGGCGTAAGCCACGACCTCGGACTGCATCTGCGCGGCATTGGCCGTGGGCAGGTCGCGGAATTCGTAGCGGAACTCGGCGTCGCGCGGCACCACGTTGTCGGCGATGCCGCCGTGGAACTGGCCCACGCTGGCGGTGGAGAAGGGCACGTCGAAGCCCTCGAAACGCGGCTCGTCGCGCTCGAAGCCCTCGGCCATGTCGCGCACCCGGCCCACCACGCGCGCCGCCATCTCGATGGCGTTCACCGAATGCGGCGTGAGCGAGGAGTGCGCCTCCTTGCCGCGCACGCAGCACTTGTAGCGGTAAACGCCCTTGTGCGCGATGGCCGGCACCATGCTCGTGGGCTCGCCCACGATGCAGGCCAGCGGGCGGATGTTGGCGTCGCGCAGGTCGGCGATCAGCTCCTTCACGCCGAAGCAGCCGACCTCCTCGTCGTAGCTGAAGGCGAAATGCACGGCAAACGACGCGTCGCTGGCCAGGAACTGTTCGGCGTGCGAGACGGCGATGCCGATGAAGGCCTTCATGTCGGCACTGCCGCGGCCGTACAGATTGCCGTCCTTGACGAGGGCGCTCAAGGGGTCCATCGTCCAATCCTGCCCATCCCAGGGCACAGTGTCGGTGTGGCCCGAGAGGATGATGCCGCTGGCCTTGCCTTCGCCCAGCGTAGCGAACAGGTTGGCCTTGGTCTTGTCGGCGTTGTAGGTCAGGCGGCTCGTGACGCCCAGTTTGGCCAGGTGGTCGCGGATGAAGTGGATCAGCTCCAGGTTGGAGTTCTGGCTCACGGTGTTCATGCGCACCAGGGTCTGCGCAAGGTCGAGGGCGTGGGAGGAAATCATGGGCTTTGACTGGTGATTAACCCGGGTTGGCACATAGGTTGCTCTCGGGCTAGACTGTGAAATCGTAAGGACACATATCATGAACGTTATTGACTCCATCGTCACCCAGGCGGCCAGTATTGCAGCGGTGCGCCGGGACATTCACGCCCACCCCGAGCTGTGCTTCGAAGAGGTGCGCACGGCCGATGTGGTGGCCGCCAAGCTCACGGAATGGGGCATTCCCATCCACCGCGGCATGGGCACCACGGGCGTGGTGGGCATCGTCAAGGGGCGCGACGGAGGGGCCAACGGCCGCGGCATCGGCCTGCGCGCCGACATCGACGCCCTGCCCATGCAGGAGTTCAACACCTTCGCCCATGCCAGCAAGCACGCCGGCAAGATGCACGCCTGCGGCCACGACGGCCACACGGCCATGCTGCTTGCTGCGGCGCAGCATTTCGCCAAGCACCGCAATTTCGACGGCACCGTGTACCTGATCTTCCAGCCGGCCGAAGAGGGCGGTGGTGGCGCGCGCGAGATGATCAAGGACGGCCTGTTCGAGCAGTTTCCCATGGAGGCCGTGTACGGCATGCACAACTGGCCCGGCATGCCCGTGGGCCAGTTCGCGGTGAGCCCCGGCCCCGTGATGGCGTCGAGCAACGAGTTCAAGATCACCATCCGTGGCAAGGGCAGCCACGCGGCACTGCCGCACAACGGCATCGACCCGGTGCCGATCGCGTGCCAGATGGTGCAGGCCTTCCAGACCATCATCAGCCGCAACAAGAAGCCCGTGGATGCGGGCGTGATCTCGGTGACCATGGTGCACGCGGGCGAGGCCACCAACGTGGTGCCCGACAGCTGCGAGCTGCAAGGCACGGTGCGCACTTTCTCCATCGAGGTGCTGGATTTGATCGAAAAGCGCATGAAGCAGGTGGCCGAGCACACCTGCGCCGCGCACGACGCCACCTGCGAGTTCCACTTCCACCGCAACTACCCGCCCACCGTGAACTCGCCAGCCGAGGCCGACTTTGCGCGCAAGGTGATGGCCGGCATCGTGGGCGAGGCCAATGTGCTGGTGCAGGAGCCCACCATGGGCGCCGAGGACTTTGCCTTCATGCTGCAGGCCAAGCCCGGCGCCTACTGCTTCATCGCCAACGGTGACGGTGCACACCGCGAGATGGGCCATGGCGGTGGCCCCTGCACGCTGCACAACCCGAGCTACGACTTCAACGACGACCTGATTCCGCTGGGCGCGACCTACTGGGTCAAGCTCGCCGAGGAGTGGCTGGCCCAGCCGGCCGCCTGAGGTCTTTTCCGGGGGGCCTCCTGCCCCCCCACAGCCGGGCCCGCCGCTGCGCGGGCCTGCGCTCCTTGTTTGCATTCCTTCCCAACCCCACCCACGAAAGCAACCGCCCCATGATCGGCATCGTCGACGCCTTTTCGCCCAGCTACGCCCAGGCCCGCAAGAAGTTTCTGGAGGGCGCGGCCGCGGCCGGCCTGCCCATCGAGTCGCATGCCCACCCGCTCAAGGGCCGCGATGGCGAGGACCTGGCCATGGACGTGGTGCGCGATGGCCCGGCCGACGCGAAGAAGCTGCTCATCGTGAGCAGTGCCTGCCATGGCGTGGAAGGCTACTGCGGCACGGGCGTGCAGGTGTTCGCACTGCACGACCAGGAGTGGCGCGACAAGGCGCACGCGGCCGGCGTGGCCACGCTGTACATCCATGCGCTCAACCCCTATGGCTTCTCGCATGTGCGCCGCTTCACGCACGAGAACGTGGACCTGAACCGCAACTTCCAGGACTTTTCCAAGCCGCTGCCCGTGAACGAGGCCTACCGCGAGGTGCAGCCCCTGCTGCTGCCCGAGCAGTGGCCACCCGGCGCCGACAACCTGGCCGCCGTGCAGCAGTACATCGACACCAAGGGCGAGGCCGCCTGGCAGGCCGCCATCTCGCGCGGCCAGCATGAATTTCCGCAAGGCCTGTTTTTCGGGGGCACCGAGCCCACCTGGAGCAACCGCACCCTGCGCCAGGTGCTGCGCCAGCATGGCGCCGGCGCCTCGCAGATTGCCTGGATCGACCTGCACACCGGCCTGGGCCCGAACGGCCATGGCGAGCGCATCTACGCGGGCAAGGACGATGCCGCCTCGGTGGCGCGTGCCCGCGCCTGGTGGGATGGCGGTGGCGCCACGCCGGTCACGTCGATCTACGATGGCTCCTCGACCTCGGCCTTCCTCACCGGGCTGATGTGGAACGCCATCTATGACGAATGCCCGCACGCCGAGAGCACGGGCATCGCGATGGAGTACGGCACCGTGCCCGTGCTCGACGTGATGAACGCGATCCGCGCTGAACAGTGGCTCAACCTGCACCCGGATGCCCCGGCCGAGCAGGCGAAGCAGATCAAGGCGCAGATGATGGAAGCCTTCTACACCGACACCGATGCCTGGAAGGGCCAGATCGTGAGCCAGGCGCGCCAGTCCATGTTCCAAGCCGTTGACGGGCTGGCGAGCTGATTACAACCCCAGCTCGGTCAGCCCCGGATGGTCATCGGGGCGCCGGCCCTGGGGCCAGTGGAACAGGCGGTCCGCCGCCTGGATCGGCTGGTCGTTGATGCTGGCATGGCGCACGGCCATGAGCCCTGCGTCGTTGAACTCCCAGTTCTCGTTGCCGTGGCTGCGGTACCAGTTGCCGGCGTCGTCATGCCACTCGTAGGCAAAGCGCACCCCGATGCGGTGCGGGCCGAAGGCCCAGATCTCCTTGATGAGCCGGTAGTCGAGCTCGCGCGCCCACTTGCGTTCAAGGAACTGCTGTGCCGCCGCGCGCCCGACCGGGAACTCGGCACGGTTGCGCCAGCGCGTGTCCTCGGTATAGGCCAGCACCACGCGGGCCGGGTCGCGGGAGTTCCAGCCGTCTTCGGCCAGGCGGACTTTCTGGATCGCGGTTTCGAGCGAAAAGGGGGGCAGGGGCGGGCGGGATTCCATGGGCGGTACCTCGGTAGGGGCAGGTCAATCGAATGTAGACAAGTCTGTCTACGTCGCCATCATAAACGCATGTAGACAGACTTGTCTACAATGGCGCCATGCTGCTTGCCATTCCCACCGATGTCCAGGACCTGCCCGCGCGCGAGCGCCTGCTGCACACGGCGCACCGGTTGTTCTACCGCGAGGGCATCCGCGCCACCGGCATCGACAAGGTGATCGCCGAATCGGGCGTGACCAAGGTGACTTTCTACCGGCACTTTCCGAGCAAGAACGACCTCATCTGCGCCTACCTGGAGATGCGCCATGCCCTGTGGATGGCCTGGTTCGCCGATGCGCTGGCGCGCCACGGCAAGGCCCATAGCGGCTTGGCGGCCCTGGCGCCTGCGCTGGGCGAGTGGTTCACGCGTGAGGACTTCAGGGGCTGCGCCTTCATCAACAGCGTGAGCGAGCTGGGCGACACCGTGCCCGAGGTGAACGGCATCGCCCGCCGCCACAAGCAGGACATGCAGAACCTCCTGACCACCCTGCTGCCGCCATCGCCCACGCAGGCGCAGGATGCCCAGGCGCTGGCCCTGGTGGTCGAGGGCGCCATCGTGAGGGCGCAGCTCGGTGAGCCCGTGCCTGCGGTGCTGGCCAGCGTGTCACGCCTGCGGGCCGCCTTCTCCGAATAGAGGCGCTCAGTCCAGCCGTGCACCCTGTGCGGCGCCGTGGCCGGTGTCCCGGTCGTACTGCCTTTCGCGTTCCACATGCTCCTGCAGCAGCCGGCGCCCCAGCGCGTCGGCCTGGCGCTCCAGCGTGGGGCAATCGGCGGCTGGAGGCAGGCGGGCAATGCCCTGGTCGATGGCTTGCGCTGCATCGCGCCCGAGTTGCACATGGCCTTGCTCATGTTGCGACAGCGCGCGCAGATAGCGGTCGAAGCTTGCTTGCTGCGCTGGCGTTGCGCCGCGCAATTCCGGCAGCTGTACCTCGGTGGTCAGGCGCGTGGTGACCTCCGTGATCCTGCAGCGGCCCGAGGCCTCGCGCCACCAGCGGTAGTTCCAGCGCACATTCCAGCGCGTGTAGCCGTGGAAGCGGCGGCCGTCCACCGCGATGGGCGTAGCGCCCTGCAGCGCCTGGTGCAGCGATTGCCCAGGCTGCAGTTGCACGGAGTAGGGCCGCTGCACATGCTCCTGCACCACGGCGGCGCCGGCAGGCGCGTGCAGCAGCACTGCCAGCACCAGAAGGGCGAGCCGACGCAAGGCTTCAGTCCCCCCAGGGGAGCATCAGCGTGAGCAGGGAGAGCTGGTCGAACTCGGGCGCGAAGGCGTCGATGATGCGTTGGGGCTCGGGGCACAGCGTGGTATCGGTGATGACGCCGAACTGCACGCCGCCGCCGTAGCTCAGGATCGAGACCCCGAGGCCGATGTCGCCCGACTGCGGCACCCAGAACATGCACTGCGTGACGCGCGCACCGCACAGCGTGAGCTGCTCCTTGGGGCCGGGCACATTGGTCATCACGGCCGTGGTCTTGCGGCCGAACAGGTTGAGCAGCGCATCCTGCGCGGGCTTGATCATCAGGCCCGCCACGGCCAGCATGGCAAACGCCAGGATGGGCTGGGTGCTGCCCTTGAGCGCCGCCATGCGCCGGCGCACCTCGTAGACGCGCTCCACCGGGTTGGCCACGCCGATGGGCAGCACCAGCGGCACCAGGCCGAAGCGGTTGCCCAGCTTCCAGGCCTCTTCCATGGGGCGCAGGTTCACCGGGATCATGGCGCGGATCTCCTGGCCCGTGGGGTCGTCGCCCTGGCTGCGCAGGTAGCCGCCGATGGCACCGGCCACGCAGGACAGCAGCACGTCGTTGATCGAGCAGTTGAGCGCCTTGCCGATGGCCTTGACCTCCTCCAGCGGGATCGGCGGGCACCAGGCCACGCGCTTGGCCTGGCCGGGCTGGCCCTTCAGGCGCGTGGGCGAATCGTCGGGCATCAGCGCCAGGGCCGCCGCGTCGCTGACCAGTTGGTAGGCCACGCGCGCCATGTCCATGGTGCCGGCCAGGCCGTGCTGCATGGCCTTCTCGGGGTCGCCCAGCACCTTGAGTGAGCGCGCCGCGCCATCGCCCGCGAGGTCCAGCGCCTTCACTGTGAGGCCGGTGAAGGGCTTGATCAGCGCGTCGGCGATCCAGTCCTCGGCCGTGGTGGCGGCCTCGCGCTCCTTGCGGCTGCGCTTGGGCGGCTCCGAGCCGCCGTCCACAATGGACATGGTGACCGAGATCAGCGCGATGCCGTCGGCAATGCAGTGGTGGATGCGCACGATGAGTGCGCTGCCCTGCTGGCCATCATCGCCTCTGAAATTCTCGACCAGGTGCATCTGCCACAGCGGGCGGCGCGGGTCCAGCGGCTCCATGGCGAGCTCGCCCACGCGGTCCTGCAGGGCGCGCTGCATGCTCTGGCCGGGCTTGTGGGGCAGGGTTTCGCGCAGCACATGGGCGGCGATGTCGAAATGGCGGTCTTCTACCCAGGTAGCGCCGGCGGCGTCCTCGACCACGCGCTGGCGAAAGCGCGGGTACTGCAGCAGGCGCTGCTGCACACGCTCGCACAGCGCCTCCCAGGTGATGCCGGGGGCCAGCGTCCACACGCCGTTGATCATCATCAGGTTGCTGTCCGAGTCCATGCGCAGCCAGGCTGTGTCGACCTTGCTCATGCGCTCGCCTGACAGGCCCAGCATGCCGGTGGCCGCGCGGCGCACATTCTTCTGCACGGCGCCAGCGGCCTTGCGCGCGGCCGGTGGCAGGGCCTGGGCGCCCGCGCGGGCCGCAGCCGCCGTGGTGTCCCGGGCCTTGCGGGCCACCTGGGAGGCGGTGTTCAGCGGATTGGCCAGGCCCTCGGAGCGGGTGGCGTCGGAAGCAGCAATGCGGGTCACCATCGGATGTACACCTGTTGTGGTTGTTTTGGGGGCTTGCCTCTATGGATTGCACGGCCTCTCACCGCGCACAGCCCGTAAGATACAACGCCGCAAAGAATTGCCGACACCGTTCTTTCCCTCCCCTATTTTCGAACCCCAAGGAGCAACCCCATGGCCGACCTGAACGCCGCCTTCGAAGCCGCCAAAGCCAATTCCGAGAACCTGAGCGAGCGCCCCAACAACGCCACGCTGCTCAAGATCTACGCGCTGTACAAGCAGGCCACCGTGGGCGACAACACCGAGAAGAAGCCCAGCTTCTCCGACATGGTGGGCCGCGCCAAGTGGGATGCCTGGAACGCGCTCAAGGGCACGGAAGCCGATGCCGCCAAGCAGCAGTACATCGACCTGATCACCGAGCTGAGCTAAGAAGGTGTGAAGGAACCCGCCATGCCCGCTCATGCCGCCAAAACACGCGCGCTCGTCGTTGCAAATGCTCGCCATAGCCCGAGCTATGGCTGTGCTTTGCGCCTAGATCGCACGCGTTGTGGCAGCCTGCTCGGACACGCCGGATCCCTTCCCACCTTCTGAGGCCGGGCCTCCAACTTCCAAAAAGCGGCTTCGGCCGCTTTTTTCATGGACGGGGCATGGGCTTGGTGTTTCAATACACGGAACCGCGTTCTCTTGTACGTTGCATGCCCCGCAAAGCCGTTTCCGAATCCGTGGCTGACGCCGATGCCGCCCCGGGCGGCGCCGCGGCCGTGGACCGCGCCCTGAGCCTGATGGCCGCCTTCCGCCAGGGCGACGGGCCCCTGGCCCTGACCGAGCTGGCCACGCGCACGCGGCTGTACAAGAGCACGGCGCTGCGCCTGCTGGCCTCGCTGGAACACGCGCGCTGGGTGCAGCGGCTGGACGATGGCCGCTATGCCATCGGGTCCGAGGTGGGGCGGCTGCATGCGCTGTATGCGGCCTCGTTCTCGCTGGACCGCGTGGTCATGCCCGTGCTGCGCCAGCTGGTGGCCGCCACGGGCGAGAGCGCGGCCTACCATGTGCGCCAGGGCGACGCGCGGCTGTGCCAGTTCCGCGTGGATTCGCCGCACCCGATCCGTGACCACATCCGCGCGGGCGACCTGCTGCCGCTGGACCGGGGCACGGGCGGGCGGGTGCTGGTGGCCTTCGATGCCGCGCTGTCCAACTCGCTGGGCCGGCACGACCGTGCGCTGTACGCGCGCATCCGCACCGATGGCTACCTGGCCAGCGTGGGCGATCGGCTCAGCGAGGTGGCGGGCATCTCGGCGCCGGTGTTTGCGGCCGATGGCACGGTGGCCGCCGCCGTCACGCTGACCATGCCGGCCCACCGCTACGACGAGCGCTATGTGAAGAGCGTGCTCGAAGCGGCGCGCAGCCTGGGCGGGCAAGTCGGCTGAACTAGCGGATCACCGGTAGGTGGTGAGGTGGATATTGGTCTCGGTGCCGCGGATGCCCGAGATCAGCCGCACGCGCTCCAGCACCTGGGCCAGTTCGGCCATGCTGCCGGCCTCCAGCTCGGCCAGCAGGTCCCAGCGGCCATTGGTGTCGTGCAGGCTGGCCACACCGGGCTCGCCCAGCAGGGCTGCGACCACCTGGCGCGACTGGTTGCCTTCCACCAGCACGCCCATCCAAGCGAGGATGCGGTCGGGCTCGGCCTCGGGCCGCAGCTTCACGGTGTAGCCCACGATCACCTGGCTGTCTTCGAGCTTGCGGATGCGGTTCGTCACCGTGCCGCGCGAGACGCCGAGCTTGTGCGCCAGGTCGGCCACGTTCATGCGCGCATTGCCGCGCAGGAGGGCAATGAGGGAACGGTCGAGTTCGTCCATGGCAGGCCCCCGTGATTCATCAAAATGGAAATCAGCGCTGCCATTGTGGCAACAAAGCCTGCAAATCGGCACATTCTTGCCGATTCACATTGCCTTGCGCCCGCCGGACACTGGATGCCACCGATCCGGAGACAAGACCATGCGAACCGAAACCACCCGTCCACACGCCCATGCATCCACCCTCTACCTGAGCGCGCCCGAAGCGGTGGAGCTGGTGCGCCGCAAGGGCCTGGCCGCCTGCCTCGCCGGCATTGCGGCCTGCATCACCGAAGACTTCCTGCGCTGGGAGCAGTTCGACAAGTCGGCCCGGGTGGCCAGCTATTCGCGCGACGGCGCCATCGAGCTCATGCCCATTGCCGACGATGCGACCTACACCTTCAAGTACGTCAACGGCCACCCCAGGAACACGCAGCTGGGCCTGTCCACCGTGATGGCCTTCGGCGTGCTGGCCGACGTGGCCACGGGTGCGCCGCAACTGCTCAGCGAACTGACGCTGACCACCGCCATGCGCACGGCCGCCATGTCGGCCGTGGCGGCCAAGGCGCTGGCGCGGGCGGACAGCCGGGTGATGGCGATCATCGGCAATGGCGCGCAAAGCGAGTTCCAGGCCCTGGCCTTCCAGCACTTGGTGGGCATCACCGAGGTGCGCCTGTACGACACCGACCCGGCCGCCACGGCCAAGCTGCAGGCCAACCTGCAGCCATCGGGCCTGGTGGTGACTGTGTGCGCCAGCACGGCCGAGGCGGTGCGCGGGGCCGACATTGTCACGACCATCACGGCCGACAAGGCGCGCGCCACGATCATCACCGCCGATATGGTCGAGCCCGGCATGCACATCAACGCCGTGGGCGGCGACTGCCCGGGCAAGACCGAGCTGCAGGCCGAGGTGCTCACGCGCGGCCGGGTGTTCGTGGAATACCCGCCGCAGACCCGCATCGAGGGCGAGATCCAGCAGATGCCGGCCGACTTTGCGGTGACGGAGTTGTGGGAGGTGCTGGCCGGGCGCCAGCCGGGCCGCCGCAGCGATGCCGAAGTGACGGTCTTCGACTCCGTGGGCTTTGCGCTGGAGGACTTCTCGGCCCTGCGCTTCATGCGCGCTGCCGCGCTGGAGCTGGGTGTGGGCGAACGCATCCAGCTGATCCCGGAGCTGGCCGATCCCAAGGACCTGTTCGGCACGCTGCTGCCGAGCACGGCGCCTGCCATGCGGCTGCAGGCGGTGGCCTGAACCTCAGGTGATCGCGGCCAGATCGGACGCGGCAATCAACAGGCTGTTGGGCTCAGGGTTGTGGCAGGCCAGGCCTAGTGCTGCCACGTCCTTGTCAAAGCGCACCAGCACGCGCCCCCGCGCATTGGTGGGCTCCAGCACCACGCCGGTGCTGCCGATCAGGCGCCAGTAGTCGTCCGAGGGTTTTCTGTCCGGCGGGCCCTCGGTGGTGCCGTTGAAGCATTGCAGCACCACGCGGGTGCCCGGGGAGGGCATGCTCAATCGCGCCACACCACGCTGCTGGCCGGATCGGCCCGCGTGGTGCGGAACTGGTTGGCCGGGTGTGCCGGGTCGGCCAGGCCGAAGGAGATGCCGCAGACGATGGTGCGGTCGTCGCCGATGCCCAGCACCTCGCGCAGCACGCTGGGGTAGGAGGCCAGCGCCGCCTGCGGCACCGAGGCCACGCCCAGGCTGTGCGCGGCCAGCAGGAAGTTGCCCACATAGGCGCCGCAGTCCACGGCGCCATAGACGCCCAGGGCCTCGTCGCTGCTCACGATGGCCACGTGCGGTGCGCCGAACATGCTGAAGTTTTCGGCCGCCTGGCGGGCCGATGCGGCGCGGTCGCCCTTGGCGATGCCCAGCGCCTCGTACAGGCCGTAGCCGCATTCGCGCCGGCGCTCCTGGTACAAGCCGCGGTACTCGCGCGGCCAGGGCAGGTCGGGCGTGGGCTGTGTGCTGGCAATCGCCTGCTGGAAGGCGCTGCGCAGCCGGTCCAGGGTTGCGCCGCTGGCGATGTGCACCTGCCAGGGCTGGGCGTTGCACCACGAGGCCGTGCGCTGCGCGGTGGCCAGGATGCGCTCGATGGTGGACCGGGGCAGCGCCTCGGGCAGGAAGGAGCGGCAGCTGTAGCGCGTGTGCAGCAGTTCGCTGAGGGTGTCGTGTGCAGGCGTTGCCATGGCCATCGTCAGGCCTTTTTGGCTTTGGGCGGCGCTTTGGCGGCGGGCTTGGCCGGGGCGTCGTCGGCAACCTTCTTCTTGGGCGCGGCCTTCTTGCCGGCTGCAGGCGCATTGAGCAGCGCGTCGAGCTGCTCGCCGATCTCGGCTTCGATGCGGTCCTTGAAAGCGCCGAACAGGAAGCCGAGCTGCGCCTTCATCTCGAAGCGCTGGGCGTCGACCAGCAGCGTGCCCTTCACGCCGGAGCGGGTGAAGTACAGCGTGTCTTCGGTGTCGCCCTCTTCGTAGGTGCATTCCATGTCGAATTTTTCCTCGGCCTTTTCGGCCCAGGAAAAGGCGACCTTGCGGGCTTCCTTGAAGCCCAGATGGTGTTCGCGGTGGATGTGGATGTCAGGCACCAGGGGTCTCCTCTTTGGGGTGCAGGGCGCGCAGCACCTCGTGGCGCTGCGCCTGCGGTTGTTCGCTCAGCGCGCGTACGGCATCATAGAACCGTCGCCAGTCGCGGCCCTCGCGTTCGAACAGCGCCTCGAAGGCGGGCACGAATTCGTTGTAGGCCGCCTGGGCGCCGAAACTCGCGTTGTTGGCACTGGCCACCCAGCGGTCATAGCCCGCGGTCTGGGCCGGCGTGGCCTGCCAGCGCTCGCGCAGGGCTGCGTAGTCGGCGCGGAAGGCCTGCATGGCCCCGGCCTTCTGTGCCTCCTTGTCGGGCACCCCCTCCTGGGCGTAGATCTTCGCGAGGCGTTCGCGCGTGGCCTGGGTCAGGGCGCGGAAGTCGCGGCGGCGCGCCTCGCTTGCGGCAAAGGCCGCACTGGCCTGGGGCGTGGCCTGCTGGGCCAGCCAGCGCGCACTGCCCAGGCGCTCCACGGCGGTGGCAAACGATTCATTGAACAGCGTGTCGCCCTTGGCGTAGACGACCTGGTGGGCCAGCTCGTGGAACAGCAGGCGCACGAATTCGCCCTCGGGCCAGCCGATGAAGGTGTTGAGCAGCGGGTCGCCCCCGGCCCAGTTCATGTAGCCCAACGTTGAATAGGCGGGCACGCCGTAGACCTCGACCTCCAGGCCCTGCTGGGCGAGCTGGGCTGCTTCGGCTTTGGCATCGGCCTCGGTGAAATACCCGCGGTAGCCGATGCAGCCCGTGACCGGAAAGCACCAGGTGTGCAAGGTGAGCGAGTAGGGCGGTGCGGCCACCACGTTCCACACGGCGGCCGTGCGTTTCAGGTCGGCATAGCGGCGGTAGCTGGCGTTGTCGGGCAGGCCGAGCTCCGCCACCGCGAAGGCGCGTGCGCGCTGGGCCAGTTGCAGGCGCTCGCGCAGCGGCACGGAGATGTCGCTGCGCGCGATCCAGTCCTCCAGCGGCTCGGCCGCACCCATCAGCTGCACATGGCCGCGCACCGACTGCCAGTAGTAGCCCAGGGTGCTGCCAGCGCAGCCCGACAGAAGCAGGCTGGTCGCGGCCAGGAGCGCCAGGCGGGTGGAGCGGGATCGGAAACGGAGGGCGATGGGCATGTTGGGTTGACCAGTGTAGACACATGGCGTTCTCTGCGGAACCGCGAGGGCTTGTCAGCAGCATGGCGTGGCGGGTTTCTAGAATGCGGCCATGACCGATGCCGCCACCACCATCCCCGATGGCCTGTTCGCCGACGAAGCCGGCTGCCCGCGCTGCACCTGGTGCCAGGCCACGCCGCTGTACCGCCACTACCATGACAGCGAGTGGGGGTTTCCGGTGGCGGACGACCGGCGCCTGTTCGAGAAGCTGTGCCTGGAGGGCTTCCAATCGGGCCTGAGCTGGCTCACCATCCTGAACAAGCGCGAAGGTTTTCGCGCTGCGTTCGCGCAGTTCGATGCGGAGCAGGTGGCCCGCTTCACCGAGAAGGATGTGGAGCGCCTGGTGCAGGACGCGGCCATCGTGCGCCACCGGGGCAAGATCGTCTCGACCATCAACAACGCCCAGCGGGTGCTGGAATTGCGCCAGGAGTTCGGCTCGCTCGCGAACTATGCCTGGCGTTACGAGCCACCCGCGGGGGAGCGGCCCGAGCGCATCACGCGCGAGGTGGCGCGCACCTTCATCACCTCACCGGGCTCGGTGGCCATGTCCAAGGACCTCAAGAAGCGCGGCTGGAGCTTTGTCGGCCCGACCACGGTGTATGCCTTCATGCAGGCCATGGGCCTGGTCAATGACCATCTCGAAGGCTGCCACGCGCGCGCGAAGGCGCTCAAGGCGCGGGCGGACTTCAGCGTGCCGGGGCGCTGACCGGGTTCGGCCAGCCGGGCAGTTGCTCCAGGGCCTGCAGCAACTGGCGGCCCGCGGCGTCCAGGCTGGTGTCGTTGCGTACCTCGATGCCGGCCGCACCCGCAGGCGCCTGGAACTGCAGGGCGCGCTGCACGCGCTGCTCTGCCTGCTCTGCGCTTTCGCGCCCGCGCGACAGGATGCGCTGGCGCAGCACTTCGGGGCTGGCTGTGATGTGCACGGCCACCAGGGTCGGGTAGCGCTGCAGTGCCTCGGGCAGGTAGGCGCGTGAGCCGTTGACCAGCAGCCAGCGGCCCCGGGCCAGCGGTTCCAGTTCGCCATGGCGCACGCCATAGGCCAGGCCATTGGCTTCCCAGTGCAGGGCAAACGCGTCGGCAGCGCGCAGCGCGGAGTGGTCGCCGGGCGTGGTGCTCTCGTGCACCTCGCCCCCGGGTGCAGCCGGGCGGCTGATGGTGCGCCGCGCCCACTGCACGGGCAGGCCGGCCGGCAGGTGCTGGCGCAGCCAGTCGAGCAGGCTGTCCTTGCCCGCACCCGAGGGGCCCATGAAATACAGCAGCCTGGCTGAGTTCATGCGCCCAGCTCCAGGTGGTCCAGCAGCACAAAGTCAGCGCCCGGCGCCGGTTCGGCGAACAGGGCCAGGCTGCTGAAACGCAGCGGTGGCAGGTCGGCAAAGAACTGGTCCGCTGCATCCTGCACCAGCTCCACGATCTCGTCGTCCGCGCCCGCGAGCGACCCGGTCAGCGACAGGTGGAAGCGGAACTCATCGAACACGAAGGGATAGCCCCACTGCTGCAGCAGTTCGTCCTGCCGGGCGGTCAGCCCCGCACACCTGCGGCGTGCCAGATCCTGTTTGGACAGCGGCGCAGCCAGCGGATGCAACTGCGCCACGCAGGCAGCCGCGGCGGCCTGGATCTCGGCATTGGCTGGGTGCGCGGGCGTGGGCACCAGCGCCAGGAAGTCGCCGATGCGTTCCACCACCATGGGGGGCATGGCAAAGGGACGCAGGCCCTGGGCCAGGGTCTGCACGGCGTGGTGCAGGGTGAGCCAGTCGACGCCCGGGGCCAGGGCGAACGGGGCCTTGAGCGTGGCATGCCAGCCGTAGCGGCGCGGTGCGGCGGTCAGGCGCTCCAGCTCGTCCTTGGCCACGCCGTGGATGTCCAGCTGGGGCAGGGGCTGCAACTGGGCGGCGCAGCGGCCCAGCCAGTGGCTGCCGGCCAGCCAGGCCAAGGTGCCTGGGTGGGGTGCGAAGTAGACCGCATAGCGGTGGGCGGAGGTGGTGGCGTTATTCGTCATGGGTGACCGTGAGTTTGACGCGGTCGCCCGCGAACCAGGCGCGCGCCCATTCGATGGGCGTGTCTTCGAGGTCCACGTTCAGGCTTTCCACGAGCAGCACGGGGCGCGTGGCGGGCTGGCGCAGTTCGGCGGCCACGGCCGTATCGGGCAGCTCGGCGGTGATGCGGCTTTCGCGCCGCGTGTAGTCGGCCACGCCGTGCGCGGAAAAGCCCGCGGTGATGGAGCCGGTCTCGTGCACCACGGCGGCCAGGCCCGCGAAGCGGGGCAGGGGGAAGTAGCGCTCGCTCACGTGCAACGGCTGGCCCTCGGCCTGGCCGATCACGCGCAGCGCCAGCAGCGGGCTGCGCACAGGCACCTGCAGCGCCTTGGCCAGGGCGGCCGTGGCGCGCACGGTCTGCTCCTGCAGCACCACCAGGCTGCCGCGCAGGCCGGCCTGCGCCAGGCCCTGCTGGTGGCGCACACGCTTGCCCAGCGCCAAGTCCACCGCGAAGTCTTCCACATAGGTGCCGCTGCCTTGGGTGATGCGCACCAGGCCCTGGCTGCACAGGCTGGCCAGCGAGCGGCGGATGGTGTGGCGGTTCACGCCGAACTGCTCGGCCAGCGCATGTTCCGACGGCAGGCGCTGGCCCGGTGGGTAGACGCCGTTGCCGATGGCCTCGGCCAGCTCGGCCGCAATGCGGGTCCAGAAGCTGTCGCGGGCTGGGCGGGTGGGGGGCTCGGCAAGAAAAGAGGGGCTGGTGGTCGCTGTCATGAAACCTACATGCGCGCTGTCTAAGCTGGCGCCAGTTGTTCAATTTGTCTATACAACTTTAAGGGTACCACCTTCATGTTTCAAGCCTTTGACAACCCCGGCCCGGGCCGGCCGCTGGCGCGGGCGCACTGGATGGCGCTGCTCGCCAGGGCGCCGCTCGGCCTGCTGGAGCCCGCGTTGCAGGCCCATGCCGAGCTGCCCGCGCGCTGGCTGCGCGCCCCCGAAACCGGCCTGATGATGGTGCAGGGCCGTGCCGGTGGCACAGGCGAGCGTTTCAACCTGGGCGAGGTCACGGTCACCCGCTGCGCGCTGCGCGTGCAGCCCTCCGCAGACGCCGAGGCCACCGTGGGCGTGGCCTATGTGCTGGGCCGTTCGCACCGCCAGGTGCAGTTGGCGGCGCTGGCCGACGCGCTGCTGCAGGACCCGGGGCACCAGGCCACGCTCGACACCGGCCTGCTCGATCCCATCCGCCGCCATCTGGCCCAGCAGCAGGCCGAGCGCCAGGCGCGCGCCGCGAGCACGCGGGTGGATTTCTTCACGGTGGCGCGCGAGAGCGGCAGCATCAACGACGACGGCGGCGAGGAGGACCAGGAATGAGCGCGACCCCGACGACCTCCCTGTCCGCATTGGGCGCGGGCTTTTCCAACGAGGCCCTGGGCAGCCAGGGCGTGTTCCGCGCGGTGCTGCAGGCGCTGTCGCAGCCGGGCAACCCGGTCGCCATGGCGCACGACGCCGAGGTGCCCGCCACCGGCCACGCCGCATCGGCCGCGGTGCTGCTGGCCCTGCTCGACAGCGAATGCACGCTGTGGCTCTCGCCCACCCTGGCGGCCAGCCAGGCCGGCACCTGGCTGCGCTTTCACACCGGCTGCGTCCTGGTGGATGCGCCTGCCCAGGCCCGCTTTGTCTGGGTGGGCGCGGGCGACGCCCTGCCGGGCCTGAGCAGCCTGGCGTGTGGCAGCGACGAGTACCCCGACCAGTCCGCCACCTGCGTGGTCGACGTGCAGGTGCTGGCCCCCGCCGTGGAAGGCGCGGGCGCCTGGCGCCTGACGGGCCCCGGCATCCCATCGGTGCAGCACCTGCGCGTGGCCGGGCTGCCGGAGGATTTCGGGCGCCAGTGGGCCGCGAACCACGGCGCCTTTCCGCGCGGGGTGGACCTGGTGCTGGCCACCGCCACGCACATCGCCGGCTTGCCGCGCACCGCCCGCATCCATCCTGCCACCGTGGAGGCCTGAAGCCCATGTACGTTGCCGTCAAGGGCGGGGAAACCGCCATCCTCAACAGCTACCGCCTGCTGGCCGAGCAGCGCCGGGGCGACACCGCGGAGCCTGAGCTCTCGGTGGCGCAGATCCAAGACCAGCTCAAGCTGGCTGTGGACCGCGTGATGACCGAAGGCTCGGTCTACGACCCCGAGCTCGCGGCCCTGGCCATCAAGCAGGCCGCGGGCGATCTGGTCGAGGCGATCTTTCTGCTGCGCGCCTACCGCGCCACCTTGCCGCGTCTGGGCACCACGCACCCGCTGAACACGGCGCGCATGCAGCTTCACCGCCGCATTTCGGCCACCTTCAAGGACCTGCCCGGCGGCCAGGTGCTGGGCCCCACCTACGACTACACCCAGCGCCTGCTCGACTTCACGCTGCTGGCGCAGGGCCAGGCCCCCGCCGCTGCGGCAGCGCCCGCGCCGCTGGCCGACGCACCCGCCGCCACGCCGCGCGTGGTGGATCTGCTCAACCAGGAAGGGCTGATCGAGACCCGCCCCGTGCCCGAGGGCGACCCGGCGCCCGTTGACCTCACGCGCGAGCCGCTGCGCTTTCCGGCCAACCGTGCCACGCGGCTGCAGAGCCTGGCGCGCGGTGACGAGGGCTTTCTGCTGGCCATGGCGTATTCCACCCAGCGCGGCTATGCGCACTCGCACCCCTTCGTGGGCGAGCTGCGCCTGGGCACGGTGGCCGTGGAGATCGCGCCCGAGGAACTGGGCTTTGCCATCTCCATCGGCGACATGGAGATCACCGAGTGCGAGATGGTCAACCAGTTCGCGGGCAGCAAGAGCACACCGCCGCAGTTCACGCGCGGCTACGGCCTGGCCTTCGGCCACAGCGAGCGCAAGGCCATGGCCATGAGCCTGGTGGACCGCGCGCTGCGCGCCGACGAACTGGGCGAGCCCGTGGAGTCGCCTGCGCAGATGCAGGAGTTCGTGCTCTCGCACAGCGACAGCCTCGAAGCCTCGGGCTTCGTGCAGCACCTGAAGCTGCCGCATTACGTGGATTTCCAGTCCGAGCTGGAACTGGTGCGCCGCATGCGCGCCACGGCGTCGGACACCCCCCTGCCAGGAGACGACGCATGAACGCGCCCCACGAACCCGGGCTGATGGACCTGCCCGCCGATGCGGCCGCCACCGGCGGCGACTTCAACTTCGCCTACCTGGACGAGCGCACCAAGCGCATGATCCGCCGGGCCATCCTCAAGGCCGTGGCCGTTCCGGGCTACCAGGTGCCATTCGGCTCGCGCGAGATGCCGCTGCCCTACGGCTGGGGCACGGGCGGCATCCAGGTCACGGCGGCCATCATCGGGCCCGAAGACCGGCTCAAGGTCATCGACCAGGGCTCGGACGACACGGTCAACGCCGTCAACATCCGCCGCTTCTTCGAGCGCACCACGGGCGTGGCCACCACCACGCGCACGGCCGATGCCACGCTGATCCAGACGCGCCACCGCATCCCCGAGACGCCGCTGGCCGAGGGCCAGGTCCTCGTCTACCAGGTGCCGGTGCCCGAGCCCATGCAGCGCCTGGAGCCGCGCGAGACCGAGACGCGCACCCTGCACGGCCTGGCCGAGTACGGGCTCATGCACGTCAAGCTGTACGAGGACATCGCGCGCTACGGCCACATTGCCACCACCTACGACTACCCGGTGCTGGTCAACCACCGCTATGTGATGGCGCCGTCGCCTATCCCCAAGTTCGACAACCCCAAGATGCACATGAACCCCGCGCTGCAGCTCTTTGGCGCGGGCCGCGAAAAGCGCATCTACGCCGTGCCGCCCTACACGCCGGTGGAGAGCCTGGGCTTCGAGGACCACCCCTTCGAGGTGCAGCGCTGGGATTGCCCCTGCGCCCTGTGCGGCGCCACGGACAGTTTTCTCGACGAGGTCATCACCGACGACCAGGGCACGCGCATGCACGTCTGCTCCGACTCCGACTACTGCCAGGAGCGCCAGGCGTCTGCGGCCGCCGTGCCGGCCGGGGAGGGCGCATGAGCGCCGTGCTCGTGCGCGAGGCCACGGAGGCCGACCTGGACGAGGTGCTGGCCCTGTACCAGGGTATCGAGGACAGCCCCGAGCACGTGCTCACGCTCGGTGAAGCGCGGGCCGTGCTGGCGCAGTTCCGCGCCTACCCGAGCTACCGCCTGTGGGTGGCTTGCGAAAGTGCGGAGCCTGGTGCCGACGTGCTCGGCACCTACAGCCTGCTGGTCATGCACAACCTGGCGCACCGGGGCGCGCCCTCGGCCATTGTCGAGGACGTGGTGGTCGCCGCCGACCGCAAGGGCCAGGGCATCGGCCGCCAGATGATGGCCCACGCCGTGCAGCTGGCGCGCGAGGCCGGCTGCTACAAGCTGGCGCTCTCGTCCCACCGCAGGCGCACCGATGCGCATGCCTTCTACGAATCCCTGGGCTTTGCGCAGCATGGCCTGAGCTTCTCGATCGAGCCTTGACATGGACGCCACCCTTTCTCCATCCCCCACCCCTCTGCTCAGTGTGCGCGGCATCGGCAAGCGCTACGGCCAGCGCGTGGCGCTGCAGGACGCCTCGTTCGACCTGTGGCCCGGCGAGGTGCTGGCCGTGGTCGGCGAGTCCGGCTCGGGCAAGTCCACCCTGCTCAACGCGGTGGCCGCGCGCGCCCGGCCCGATGCGGGCAGCGTGCACTTCCAGGACCGCAGCGGCGCGCTGCAGGACGTGCTGGCCATGAGCGAGGCGCAGCAGCGCCTGCTGGCACGCACCGACTGGGGCTTTGTGCACCAGAACGCGGCCGACGGCCTGCGCATGGACGTGTCGGCCGGGGCCAACGTGGGCGAGCGCCTCATGGGCCTGGGCGAGCGCCACTACGGCCGCTTGCGCGCCACGGCCACCGAGTGGCTGCGGCGCGTGGAGATCGACGCCAGCCGCATCGACGACGCGCCACGCGCCTTCTCCGGCGGCATGCGCCAGCGCCTGCAGATCGCCCGCAACCTGGTCACCCGGCCGCGCCTGGTGTTCATGGACGAGCCGACCTCGGGCCTCGATGTCTCGGTGCAGGCGCGTCTCTTGGACCTGCTGCGCCAGCTCACGCGGCAGATGCAGCTGGCGGCCATCGTGGTCACGCACGACCTGGCCGTGGCCCGGCTGCTGGCCCACCGCATGGTGGTGATGCAGCGCGGCCGCGTGGTCGAGTCGGGCTTGACCGATCAGGTGCTCGATGACCCCCAGCACCCCTACACCCAGCTCCTCGTTTCCTCGGTACTGCAACCATGATGACGACCCCCACCAATGCGCCCATCCTGGAACTCCAGGGCGTGGCCAAGCGCTTCACCCTGCACCACCAGAACGGCATCGAGCTGCCCGTGCTCGCCCAGGTGGACCTCGCCGTCGGCCCCGGCGAATGCGTGGTGCTCGATGGCCCATCGGGCATGGGCAAGAGCACGCTGCTCAAGCTGGTCTACGCCAACTACCGCGCCAATGCGGGCCGCATCACCGTGCAGCCGGCCACCGGCCCGGCCGTGGACGTGACCCAGGCCACGCCGCGCGAGCTGGTGCAGCTGCGGCGCGACACCGTCGGCTATGTGAGCCAGTTCCTGCGCGTGATCCCCCGCGTGGGCGCGCTCGACGTGGTGGCCGAGCCCCTGGCCGAGGACGCCGGCGACGACGAGGCCGCCCTGGAAGCGGCACGCGAGACCGCCCGCGCCTGGCTCACCCGCCTGCGCATCCCGGAACGCCTGTGGCACCTGCCACCTGCCACCTTCTCGGGCGGGGAGCAGCAGCGCATCAACATCGCGCGCAACATGATCAAGCCCAAGCCCCTCTTGCTGCTCGACGAGCCCACGGCCTCGCTCGACGCGGCCAACACCGACACGGTGATCGCCCTGGTCCGCGAGGCCGTGGCGCGCGGTGCCGCGCTGGTCGGCATCTTCCACGACGCGCACGTGGGCGCGGCCGTGGCCACGCGGCGCGTGAACGTGGCGGATTTCCGCGGGGTGGGCGCATGAGCACCGCAGCGGTCTTCCACAACGCCCGCATGGTGCTGCCCGGCGAAGTGGTGCAGGGCTCGCTCTCGGTGCAGGGCGGGCGCATCGCCGCCCTGGCCTCGGGCGGCACGGCGGCGCTGCAGGGCATCGACCTGGGCGGCGACTACCTGCTGCCCGGCCTGGTTGAGGTGCATACCGACAACTTCGAGCGCCACCTGATGCCGCGCCCCAAGGTGCAATGGGCCGCGATGCCCGCGCTGCTGGCCCACGATGCCGAGATTGCGGCGGCCGGCATCACCACCGTGCTCGACGCCCTGGGCGTGGGCGAGGCCGATGCGGAGAGCCTGCGCGGCAGCGCCTGGAACCAGGTGCTCGACACCATCGACACCTGCACCGAGCGCCATCTGCTGCGCGCCGACCACCACCTGCACGTGCGCTGCGAGCTGCCGGCGCCCAACACCATCGACCTGTTCGGCCCCTTCCACGGGCATCCGCGGCTGTCGCTGATCTCGCTGATGGACCACACCCCGGGCCAGCGCCAGTGGGAGAACATCGAGCAGGCGCGCACCTACTACACCGGCAAGAAGGGCTGGAGCAGCGAGAAGTTCGAGCGCCAGGTGCAGCATGCCGCCACCCTGCAGGCGCAGTATGCCGAGCCGCACCGCGCCTATTTCGTGGACTACTGCCGCACCCATGGCATTGCCCTGGCCAGCCACGACGACACCACGGTGGCCCATGTGGAGCAGGCCCATGCCGAAGGCGCGGGCATGTCCGAGTTCCCGACCACGCTGGCGGCGGCCCAGGCAGCGCACGCGCGCGGCCTGCTCACCGTGATGGGCGGGCCCAATGTGGTGCGCGGCGGCTCGCACTCGGGCAATGTGGCGGCGTCCGAGCTGGCGCGCCAGGGCCTTTTGGACATCCTTTCGTCCGATTACGTGCCCGGCAGCCTGCTGAGCGCCGTGATGCGCCTGGTGCACGACGGCATCCTCACCCTGCCCGAGGCCGTGGCCACCGTCACGCGCAACCCGGCACGCGCCTCGGGCATGGCCGACCGCGGCGAGCTGGCGCCCGGCCTGCGCGCCGACCTGGTGCAGGTGCACCTAGTCGATCTGCCCGGCGGAGCGCAGCAGGCCGTGGTGCGCGGCGTCTGGCGCGAGGGGCAGCGCGTTCTCTGAACGTGTTCTGACATCCAAATTTCCCGCAACTGTCAAAGCACTGTCACGGCGCGCTTTCACACTGCATTTGTATAGACGACTTGGAGCCGGCCATGCCCATCGCCCTTCGCATAGAGCAACTGAACAAGCATTTCGCCAATGGCAAGCATGCACTGCGTGGCATCGACCTCACGGTGCATGCCGGCGAGATGGTGGCCTTGATCGGGGCCTCGGGCTCGGGCAAGTCCACCCTGTTGCGCCATGTGGCGGGCTTGGTGGTGGCCGATGGCGACAGCCACTCGCTGGTCGAGGTCGACGGCCGCTGCGTGCAGCAGGGCGGGCGCATCCACCGTGACATCCGCAAGGTGCGCTCGCAGGTGGGCTTCGTGTTCCAGCAGTTCAACCTGGTCGACCGCCTGCCCGTGATGATGAACGTGCTGGTGGGCATGCTGCACCGCACGCCCCGCTGGCGCGGCTGGCTGCGCGTGTTCCGCCCGCACGAGCGCGCCCTGGCGCTGGAGGCGCTGGCCCGCGTGGGCATTGCCGACTGCCATGCGCAGCGCGCCTCCACGCTCTCGGGCGGGCAGCAGCAGCGTGCCGCGATTGCGCGCACCCTGGTGCAGGGCGCCAAGGTGGTGCTGGCGGACGAGCCCATCGCCTCGCTTGATCCCGAGTCCTCGCGCAAGGTCATGGACATCCTGGCGCGCATCAACCGCGAAGACGGCAGCACCGTCATCGTCTCGCTGCACCAGGTGGACGTGGCCATCAAGTACTGCCCGCGCGTGGTCGCCCTGCACCAGGGCCGCGTGGTCTACGACGGCCCCTCGGCCGACCTCACGCCCGCGCTGCTGCGCGAACTCTATGGCGTGCAGGCCGACGAAATCCTGGGAGCGGCCTTGCCGCAGGTGCCTGCCGCCGCCCCCGTGCAGCAGCCCGCCCATGGCTGGGTGCAGCCCCTGGCGCAGGCCGCCTGAGGCCTTCTTCGATTCCCTTGCGCGTTTGCGCGTTCCTTCCGACTGTTTTTCCTTTCACTGGAGCCACCCATGTTCAAGAAACTGTGCGCAGCCTTGGCCCTCGGCCTGGGGCTGACGACGGGCGCCCTCGCCCAGGACATCAACTTCGGCATGATCTCGACCGAGGCGACGCAGAACCTCAAGGCCGACTGGCAGCCCCTGCTGGACGACATGGCCAAGCAGACCGGCCTCAAGGTCAATGCCTTCTTCGCCTCCGACTATGCCGGCCTCATCGAAGCCATGCGCTTCAACAAGATGCAGGTCGCCTGGCTGGGCAACAAGTCGGCCATGGAGGCCGTGGACCGCGCCAACGGCGAAGTGTTCGCGCAGATGGTCAACGCCGACGGCACCCAGGGCTACTACTCGCACCTGATCGTGCACAAGGACAGCCCGCTGGCCACGCTGGACGATGTGCTCAAGAACGGCAAGTCGCTGAGTTTCGGCAACGGCGATCCCAACTCCACCTCGGGCTTCCTGGTGCCTGGCTACTACGCCTTTGCACAGAACAAGATCGACGCCAAGACCCACTTCAAGGTGGTGCGCAGCGCCAACCACGAGACCAATGCCCTGGCCGTGGCCAACAAGCAGGTCGACGTGGCCACCAACAACAGCGAAAACCTCGAAAAGATCAAGGAGCGCCAGCCCGAGAAGTTCAAGGACCTGAAGATCGTCTGGACCTCGCCGCTGATTGCGCTCGATCCGCTGGTGATGCGCAAGGACCTGCCCGAGCCGCTCAAGGCCAAGATCAAGGACTTCTTCTTCAACTACGCCAAGACCGATGCGCGCGAGAAGGAGATCGTGATGAAGATCTCCAAGCTCTCGGGCTTCAAGCCATCGACCAATGCCCAGCTCATGCCCATCCGCCAGCTCGATCTGTTCGGCAAGCGCAACAAGATCGAAGGTGACACCACGCTGGCCGACGCCGACAAGAAGACCCGCCTGGCCGAGATCGACCAGCAACTGGCTTCGCTGAAGTAAGCAACGCACCCGGCCCGTTCCTGCCATGTCTTCCGCATTGACCCCTTCGCTCGCGACCCTGGCGGGCACCGCGGCGCCCAAGCGCAGCCTCGCCTGGTATCTGTCCTGGGGCATCCTGCTGCTGGTGCTGGCCGCATCGTGGAAGGGCGCCGACATGCGCCCGCTCGATCTGGTCCGCGACTCGGGCAACATGGCCCAGTACGCGGCCGAGTTCTTTCCGCCCAACTTCGGGCAGTGGCGCATCTACGTGCAGGAGATGCTGGTCACGCTGCAGATCGCGCTGTGGGGCACGGCGCTCGCGGTGGTGAGCGCCGTTCCCCTGGCACTGCTGGCCTCGTCCAACATCGCGCCCTGGTGGATCAACCAGCCGGTGCGCCGAGTGCTCGATGCCTGCCGTGCCATCAACGAGATGGTGTTCGCCATGCTCTTCGTGGTGGCCGTGGGCCTGGGGCCCTTCGCCGGTGTGCTGGCGCTGTGGATCCACACCTCGGGCACGCTGGCCAAGCTGTTCTCCGAAGCCGTGGAAGCCATCGACCCGCAGCCCGTGGAGGGCATCCGCTCCACCGGTGCGAGCGCACTGCACGAAATCATCTATGGCGTGATCCCGCAGGTGATGCCGCTGTGGATCTCCTACACGCTCTACCGCTTCGAGGCCAATGTGCGCTCGGCCTCGGTGGTGGGCATGGTGGGGGCCGGCGGCATCGGCGTGGTGTTGTGGGAGATCATTCGCGGCTTCCAGTACGCCGAGACCTGCGCGGTGATGCTCATCATCGTGGTCACCGTGAGCCTGATCGACCTGGTGTCGGCGCGCATCCGCAAAACCATGATCTAGGGATACGCCATGGCACTGGCCCCGCACGACATCGCCCTGCTGCTCACCGAACGCGGGCAAAGGCAGTACGGCCGCGAGGCCGTGAGCCAGCTCGACCACGCGCTGCAGTGCGCGCACCTCGCCGAAGAAGCCGGCGAGACCGGGGCCACCGTGGTTGCAGCCCTGCTGCACGACCTGGGCCACCTGCTGGCGCCCGCCGCCGCCGAGCACGAGGCCCGCGCGCCGCGCCATGACGACCTGCACCAGTACGTGGCCCTGCCGTTCCTGCGTGGCGTGCTGCCCGATGCGGTTCTCGAACCCATCCGCATGCATGTGGACGCCAAGCGCTACCTGTGCGCGGTGGATGCAGGCTATTGGGCTGCGCTCTCACCCGCATCGCAGCACAGCCTGGAGCTACAGGGCGGCGCCTATGGCCTGGTCGAATGCGCCCGGTTTGCCGAACAGCCTTTTGCGCAGGAGGCGATTCGCCTGCGCCGCTACGACGACCTGGCCAAGGTGCCGGGGCGGGCCACCCCGCCGCTGCCGCACTACCTGGCGCTGATGGAGCAGGTCTCAGCCAGGCCCTAGCGGAATTCCGGAATATCCGGCACCGATCCCCACATGCAGAACGAGGTCGGGTGGAACGGGAACTGGCGCGGCGGTGCATCGGGGTCGGTGACCATGCGCACGCCGCTGGAGAACTCATAGACCATGCCGTCCGGCCCCTCGAAGTAGAGGAACATGGCGCCCGAGGTCGGGTGCTTGCCCGGCCCGAACACCACGCGGATGCCGCGCGACTGCAGCAGGTACCAGGCGCGCATCAGGTCGTCGATCGACGCCACCTGGTGGTTGATGTGCTGCACCCCGGCATACGCGGAGGGGAAGAGCGCGATCTTGTGGTGCACCTCGTCGATGCGCAGGAGCGGTGCGGCGCCGATGCGGTCGCTGACCTTGGCGCTGAGCACCGTGGTCCAGAAGCGCTCGTCGCGCGCCGGGTCGGTGCTGCGCAGGCCCACGTGCGAGAAGCCGGTGTTGCCCGTGTCGCGCGTCGGGAAGAAACGCACGCCGCTGTGGAAGGGCGCGACGGCGAGCTCGATGGCATTGCCGCTCGGATCGTTGAAGCCGATGAAGGCCTGCACCCGGCGCTGCTCGCACTCATCGGGCCGGCCTTCGCGCACGGCGTGGCCCAGTCGCTCCAGCTCGGCGGCGGCGGACTGCAGTTCGGCCATGGAGGAAAGCTCGAAGCCGGTCGTATGGTCCGCCGGGTCACCATCGAAGTACACCAGTGTCTGCTCGCGCGCATCGCTGCGAAAGCCCACGGCCCTGCCATGGCGCGGCGGCCCGTAGCGCTGGCCTTCGCGCAGGCCCAGGATGTCGTTGGCGTAGAGGCAGGCGCCATCGAGGTCGCGCGTGCCCAGGCGCACATAGCTGATGTCCTTGAGTGCAATCATCTTCGTTCCGTCTCCGTTGTTCTTGTGCCGGCCGCTCCGCCTAGTCGAGCTTGAGCTTGGCTTCGGTGATCACGCGGCCCCACAGCTGGGTCTCGCGGCCAATGTACTCGCCGAACTCGTCAGGCTTCTGGTCGAAGCGGTTGTAGCCCAGGTTGCGGTAGCGGTCGGCGATGTCCGGCGTGGCCAGGATCTCGGTGATGTCCGCCGCAATCTTGTCGCGCAGCGGCTTGGGCGTGTTGCGTGGCGCGAACAGGCCGAACCAGGCATTGGCCACGAAGGCCTTGGCCTGTGCCGAGCCGGCCATGCCGGGAACCCCGGGGGCGAACGGCGAAGGCTGCGGCGCGGCCACGCCCACGAAGCGGATGCGGCCCGACTTCTCCATCGGCCCGGCGCTGGCGATGCTGCCCAGGGCCCACTGCACCTCGCCGGTGGCGACGGCGGCGAACAGCTGGGGAATTTCCTTGTAGGGCACATGCGTCATGCGCGTGTTGGTGGCGGCCAGCAGGCGCAGTGCGCCCAGGTGGCCCGGGCTGCCCAGGCCCCAGGAGCCGTAGGTGACACGGTCCGGTGCGGCCAGGGCGGCCTGCACGATGTCGTCGACCGATTTGAAGGGGCTGTCCTTGGCCACGGCGACGAAGAAGTCGGTCTGCAGCGTGGGGCGGATGGGGGCAAAGTCGCGCTGCGGGTCGTAGGGCAGGCGGCTGTACAGGTGCACATTGGAGGTCAGCATGGTGCTGTCCAGGTGGATCAGCTCGTGGCCGTCCGATGCCGCGCTGCGGGTCGCATTGAAGGCCACCACGCCGTTGCCGCCGGGTTTGTTGTCGACAATGACCGGCTGGCCCCAGCGGCGCGCGAGCTGCTCGGTCACCAGGCGCAACGACACATCGGGGCCGCTGCCGGTGGAGGCCGCCGTGGTGACCTTGACGGGCTTGGACGGCCAGGTGTTGGCCAGCGACGGTGTGGCGTACAGCCAGGCAGCGGTGCTGCCGGCACCCAGCGCCAGCAGCTGGCGGCGGGACACGGGGGAGGAAGAGGCCTGGAAGGGGTTGGCGCCGCAAAGGGGTTTCATGGATCGGTTTCCTTGTGTGTGCGCCGGGACGTGTGAGGGCGCCTTACTTTTGTACTGGCGCGCTGCCGCGCTGAACAGAGGCAACACCAGCAAAACCGATCGAAAAGCCGCTTAAATCGTGGTCTGGTCCGCGTATTTTGTGAACAGCTTCAAGAATGCTTCAGCGGCCATTGAAAATGGCCGCGCGCGGGTGCACAGCGCGACGATTTCGCGCGTCACCACGGGGTCGGTCAGCGGCACCGAGACCACGCGCTGCCCATCCACGCGCGACAGGCTGTAGGCCGGCAGCACCGAGATGCCCAGGCCCGCGGCCACGAGGCCCACGGCGGTCTGGATGTTCGCCACCTCGAAAGCCGGCTTGAGCCGCAGCGTGAGCTGGCCCAGGGTCTGGTCGGCCAGCCGGCGCAGGCCGGTGTTGGACGTGAGCAGGATCAGGCTCTGGTCCGTGAGATCGCCCCAGCTGGCCTCGCGCCGCTCGGCCAGCGGGTGGTCGGGGCTGCAGGCCAGCACCAGCGTGTCCTTGTAGAGCACCTGCGAGACCAGGTCGGTCGAGGCCAGGTCGGCGGTGCAGATGCCGAAGTCCGACTTGCCCTCGCGCACATGGGCCACGACCTGGTCCACGGGCGCGTCCACCAGGGTCACGGTGACGTTGGGGAACTGCTCGCGAAAGCGCGCAATGACCTCGGGCACCAGGCTGGCTGCCAAGAGCGGCGAGGTCACCAGCGACAGCCGTTCGCTCTTGCGGCGCTTGCTTTCCTGCAAGGTTTGCAGGCCCGAGTCGAGTGCGAAGAACACGTCGCGCACCGTGGGCAAAAACTGGCGGCCGGCCTCGGTCAGCTCGATGCGGCGCGTGGTGCGCTCGAACAGGCGCACGCCGAGCTCCTCTTCGAGCGTGCGCACGAGCATGGACAGCGCCGAGATGGTCAGGTGCATGCGCGCCGCCGCCCGGGTCATGGTGCCTTCGTGCGCGACAAGCCAGAAGGCACGCAGCTGCCGCAGGCTGAGGTTGGAGGGGTTGTCCAGCAGGTCCATGGTGCGATTGTGTCGGCAAACTTCAAAGTCTTTCAAAATTATGCGATTGCCCGGCGAAGGGGGCGTCGGTCTAATCCGACCCATGCTGAACACGGCCTTCACACCCCTTCGCCGAGAAGACACCGCCCTGCTGATGGGGCGCGGCCAGTACACGGGCGATGTGCCGGCCGAAGGCACTCTGCACGCGGTGTTCGTGCGCTCGCCACTGGCGCACGGCCGCTTGCTGGGCATCGATGCCCGGGCCGCGGCGCAGGCCGAGGGCGTGGTCGCCGTGCTGACCGCAGAGAACCTGGTGGATGCGCAGGGGGAACGCCGGGTCCACATGCCGCCGCCCAACCCCTTGCTGCCCGTGGCCCCGGTCACCCCCATTGAACCGCTGGCCCACGGCGAGGTGGTCTATGTGGGCCAGCCGGTGGCGCTGGTGCTGGCGCGCTCCCTGGCTGCGGCGCAGCAGGCGGCGTTGCTGGTGCAGCTGGACATCGAGCCACTGGCTCCGGTGACGGACTTTGACGGTGCCCTGCCAGTGACGCAGGTGGCGCACCATGTGGCCGGGCCGCGTTCCGCCCCTGTGGTGGCCTGCGAGGCCAGCGCCACGCTCGATGTGCCACGCGTGCTGGCTTTGTCGATGGAGCCGCGCGGCATGGTGGCGCAGTGGCATGGCGACGCGCCTGCGCGCCTCACCGTGCACCTGGGAACCCAGGCCCCGTCGCGTGCCCAGGCGGACATCGCTGCGGCGCTTGGCTGGGACGATACTGAGCGTGTGCGCGTTGTCACCGGCAACGTCGGCGGGGCCTTTGGCGCCAAGTCTTCGCTGTGCCCCGAGGACCTGGCCATTGCGCTTGCCGCGCGCCGCATGGAGACCTCGGTGCGCTGGATTTCCTCGCGCTCGGATGAGTTCACCTCGGGCATGCACGGCCGGGGCGCGCGCCTCGCGGGCCGCCTGTCGGTCACGGCCGAAGGGCACTTTGCCGCCCTGCAGGCCGAGCTCCAGTTCACGCTGGGCGCCTGGCTACCGTTCTCGGCCGTGGTGCCGCTGCGCAACACGGCGCGCATCCTGCCCGGGCCCTACCGCGTGTCGCAGCTCGATGTGCAGGGCCGCGCGGGCCTGGCGCACAGCGCGCCGGTCACCATCTACCGCGGCGCGGGCCGCCCCGAGGCCGCGCTGCTCATGGAGACCCTGGTCGAGCAGGCCGCGCGTGCCGCGGGCATCGACCCGGTGGAGCTGCGCCGGCGCAACCTGGTGGAAGCGGCCGACATGCCCTACACCACGCCCACCGGCGAAGTCTTCGACAGCGGCGACTACCGGCGCGCGCTGGAGCTGGCCTGCGAGCGCTTTGGCTACGAAGAACAGCGCACGCTGCAGGCGCAGCGCCGCGCCGACGGCGAGGTGGTAGGTATCGGCATGGCGCTGTATGTCGAGCCCTGCGGCGTGGGCTGGGAGTCTGCGCGCGTGGACTGGCACGCCGATGGCCGCGTGACCGTGGCGACCGGATCACCGGCGCAGGGCCAGGGCCATGCGACGACCTACGCCCGTATTGCCGGCGAGGCGCTGGGCATGAACGCGGAGCAGGTCGGGGTCGTCTATGGCGACACCGCACTGTGCCCGCCCGGCGTGGGCGCACTCGCCAGCCGCAGCACGGCCCTGGCAGGCAGTGCCATCGTGCAGGCCTGCCGGGAGCTGCAGGTGCGGCGCGCGGCGGGCGAAGCGCTGCCGCTCTCGGCCAGCACGCGCTTCACGGGCGGCGAGGCCTGGAGCTATGGCTGCGTGATCGCGCGCATGGCCGTGGACCGCGACACCGGCCGCCCCAGCATTGAGCAGATCACCTGGGCCGACGATGCCGGCCACATCGTCCACCCTGAGCTCGCCAAGGGCCAGCTCATCGGTGGCCTGGCGCAGGGCCTGGGCCAGGCCCTGCTGGAGCGCCTGGTCTACGACGGCGCGGGCCAGCTCGTGACCGGATCGCTCATGGACTATGCCGCGCCGCGCGCCGACGACATGCCGGCCGCCATCGACATCGCGAGCTTTGCCACGCCCAGCCCGCACAACCTGCTGGGCGCCAAGGGCGTGGGCGAGGCCGGCTGCATCGGCGTGCCGGCCGCGCTGATGAATGCGGCGCGCGATGCGCTGGCGCCGCTGGGCGAATGCCCGCTGCAGTTTCCCCTCACCTCCGAACAGTTCTGGCGCGCGATGAGCGGCCGGAGCCTCTGAACCTCCATGTCTTGAAAGGAAAACACCATGGATTACAAGAAGTCTGAAGCCAAGGAATACGCCCGCGAGCACTTCACCGGTGTCTGGGCCGCCAACCTCACGCCCTTCGACGAAGCCCTGCGCATCGACGAGAAGGCCCTGCGCCAGAACATGGACCACTGGATCCGCGACCTGAACCTGGGCGGCCTGTTCATCGCGGGCAAGCAAGCCGAGTTCTTTGCCATGTCCATCGAGGAGCGCAAGCGCCTGATCACCCTGTCGGTGGAGGCCGCGCAGGCCGCGGGCAACCGTGGGGGCATCGGCCGCTGCGGCATCATCACCTCGTGCTCGGACACCAACCTCGATGTGGTGCTGGACCTGGCGCGCCATTCGGCGAACGCCGGTGCCGACTACGTGATCGTGCACAGCCCGGTGCTGCACTTCGGTGCCGACACCGAAGAGACCATTTACGAGTACTACCGCTACCTGTCGGAGCAGCTCGACATCGGCATCGCCATGTGGAACCACCCCGACTGTGGCTACACCATGAGCCCGGAGCTGTGCAACCGCATCGCCGACCTGCCCAACATCGTGGCCATCAAGTACAGCGCCGACCGCGCGCGCTACAAGCGCCTGACCGAGCTGGCCGGGCACAAGATCCAGGTGAGCAACCCGTCCGAGGAGGACTGGCTGGAGAACATCATCGAGCTCAACTGGAAACTCTACCTGTGCTCCACGCCGCCCTTCCTGCTGCAGACCAAGGTCGACCAGCGCATGAACGAATACACGCGGCTCGCCTTTGCCGGCCAGCATGCCGAGGCACGCAAGGTGCGCGACAGCCTGGAGCCCGTGCGCGCCGCCTTTCGTGCCAGCAAGCCCGCCGGCAAACCGCAGGCCCATGGCAAGGCCTGGCAGGAGCTGCTGGGCCAGCACGGCGGCCCGGTGCGCCGCCCGCTGCTCAACATGACCGAGGCCGAACTGGCCGCCACGCGCGAAGCCTTTGCAGGTTGCGGCCTGCGCCTGGCTTGAAGCCCGCAGCCGCATGAACCAGTGCATGCCGATCCGGTTGCAGGTCAATGGCAGCGCCTGCAGTGTGCAGGTGGAAGCCAACACGCTGCTGGTGGACTGCCTGCGTGGCCCCCTGGGCCTGCGCGGCACCCACCAGGGCTGCGACACGGCCCAGTGCGGTGCCTGCACGGTGCAGGTGGATGGCCGGGCCGTGAAGTCCTGCAATGTGCTGGCCCTGCAGGTGCAGGGCCGTGCCGTGCGCACGGTCGAAGGCCTGGCGCAGGCGCCGGACCGGCTGCACCCCATGCAGCAGGCGTTCAGCCGGCACCATGCACTGCAGTGCGGCTTTTGCACGCCGGGCTTTCTCATGCGCGCGGTGGCCCTGGCCGATGAGCCCGAGGCCGCGGTGGAACCCATCGACCCGCACTGGGTGCGCCATGCCCTGGGCGGCAACCTGTGCCGTTGCACGGGCTACGAGGGCATCGTGAAGGCAGTCTGTGAAGGCCTGGCCGCGATGCGCGGGACGGAGTGGGCATGAACACGCTGGATTTTCAACGGCCCGCCTCGCTGGCCGAGGCCCTGGCGCTGATGGCCCCCGCGCAGGAAGGCGGCCGCAGCTGGCTGGCCGGCGGCCAGTCGCTGCTGGCGGCGATGAAGCTGGGCATGGCCACGCCGTCGGTGCTGGTCGACCTGCAGGACGTGCCGGGCCTGCGCGACATCCGCGTGGAAACCGGACCGGACGGCGCGCAAACGCTCTGGATCGGCGCCATGGCCACGCATGGCAGCGTGGCGGCCAGCGCTACGGTGCGCGGTTTCGCGCCCGGCCTGGCGGCCCTGGCCGGCGGCATTGCCGATGCGCAGGTGCGTGCCATGGGCACCATTGGCGGCTCGCTGGCGCACAACGACCCCGCGGCCTGCTGGCCCACCGGGGTGATGGCGGCAGGTGCCACCATCGTCACCGCGCGGCGTGAGATCGCTGCCGACGATTACTTCCAGGGCCTGTACAGCACGGCGCTGGAGCCGGGCGAGCTGATCGTCGGTGTGCGCTTCCCCCGGCTGCAGGGGCTGCATTACCTCAAGTTCGAGCAGCCGGCGTCGCGTTTTGCGCTCGTGGGCGTGGCCGTGGCGCACGCCGGGCCTGGGCAGGTGCGGGTGGCCGTGACCGGACTGGGCATGGGCATCACGCGCTGGTCCGGGGCCGAGCAGGCGCTGGGCGGCCAGTTCGGCCTGGCGGCCCTGTCGGCCGTTACGCCCGATGGCCTCACGGCACTGGGTGACCTGCATGCCTCGGCCGACTACCGCTGCCATCTGGCCGGGGTGCTGGCACGGCGCTGTGTGGCGGCCCTCACGGGCGAGGCGCTGCCACGGCATGCGCCGTTGGCGCCGTCCGTCGCGGGGGTACCCGCATCACCTAGCGCCGATGAGATCCCGAAGGACGGCTTCGGCGGTCGCCAACTGCTGGCGGCATCGCCCGAGCGTGTCTGGCAGGCCATTCTCGACCCGCGGAATCTGCAGGCCAGCATCCCGGGCTGCGAGGCCCTGGCCCAGCGCAGCACCAGCGAGTACGAGGCCACGGTCAAGGTCGGCCTGGGGCCACTCTCCGTGCGCTTCCAGAGCGATGTCACGCTGCGCGACCTGCAGCCCCCCCGGTCGCTGACCATGGTCTTCGTGGGCCAGGCCGGCGCGCTGGGCAGCGGCCAGGGCACGGCGCGGGTGCGCTTCGAGCCCACGGCCGATGGCGGCACGGTGCTGCACTGGTGGGTGCAGGTGCAGCTCAGCGGGCGCCTGGCGCAGTTCGGCAACCGGCTGGTCGAAGCCAGCTCGCGCAAACTCAGCGAAGAGTTCTTCGAGCGCTTTGGCCGGGTGCTGGGCGTGCCCGGCGGCCAACGGCCTCCTCCCCTTTCTCCGTGGCGCAGGCTGCAAGGCCTGCTCGCGCGGTGGTTTTCTGTGTTCCGAAAGTGAGTGTTCCCATGTCTTACCAGCCGGCCGATGTGGCCTACGACCATTACAGCAAGCCCCTGAACTTTCAGCAGTGGCTCGATGCCCACAGCGCGCGCCTGCAGCCGCCCGTGGGCAACCAGCAGATCTGGAAGAACGCCGACCTGGTCTGCACCGTGGTGGGCGGCCCCAACGAGCGCACCGACTTCCATGACGACCCGTACGAGGAGTACTTCCACCAGTTCAAGGGCAATGCCTCGCTGCTGATCGCCGACCGCGGCCAATTCGAGCGCGTGCACCTGCGCGAGGGCGATATCTTCCTCTTGCCTGCGCACGTGCGCCATTCGCCCCAGCGGCCCGAGCCGGGCAGCCTGTGCACGGTGGTAGAGCGCAACCGGCCCGTGGGCTCCATCGACGCCTTCGAGTGGTACTGCGCCGCCTGCGGCGGCCTGGTGGTGCGCAGCGAGCTGCAGCTCACGAGCATCGTCGAAGACCTGCCGCGCACCTACACCGCGTTCTACGACTCGGCGCCGGCCGAGCGCACCTGCGCCCATTGCGGCGAGGTGCACCCGGGCCGCGACTGGCGCAGCTGGCATGCGCGCTGTGCCGAGCATTTTCCGAACACGGCGGCCGCGACATGACGCGGGTCCATACACCGCTTTCGCTCGCCGTGGTCGGCTTCGGCGCCATCGGCGAGGCCCTGGCACGCGAACTGGCGGGTGACGACCGTGTGCGGCTCGCGCAGGTCGTCGTGTCCCCAGCCTCCCTCGATGCCGCCCAGGCGGCCTGCGCGGCACTCGCGCCTCAGGTGCGCGTGGCCGACACGCTGGACCTCGGGCCGGGGCAGCGTCCAGATCTCGTGGTCGAGTGCGCGGGCCATGCGGCGGTGCTGGCCCATGTGCTGCCGGCGCTGCGGGCGGGCATTCCCTGCGCCATGGCCTCGGTCGGTGCCCTGCACGATGCACAGCTGCTCGCGCAATTGGAGGCTGCCGCGCAGGAAGGCGGCACCCGGCTGCAATTGGTGTCCGGCGCCATCGGCGCCATCGATGCCCTGGCCGCGGCGCGCTTCGGCGGGCTCGACGAGGTGGTCTACGTGGGGCGCAAGCCGCCGCTGAGCTGGACCGGTACGCCGGCCGAGCAGGCATTCGACCTCGCCCGCCTGGCATCGCCCCAGGTGATCTTTCGTGGTAGCGCGCGCGAGGCCGCCCGGCAGTTCCCCAAGAACGCCAATGTGGCGGCCACGGTCTCGCTGGCGGGGTTGGGGCTGGACCGCACCCAGGTGGAACTGGTCGCCGACCCGGGCGTCGCGCGCAATGTGCACGCCGTGATCGCGCGTGGCGCCTTCGGCCGATTGGAGCTGCAGATGGAGAACCTGCCCCTGGCCGCCAACCCCAAGACCTCGGCCCTCACGGTCTACAGCCTGGTGCGCGCGGTGCGCAATGCCGCAGTGGGCATCGCCATCTGACATCTCAATGGTTCATCGCGGCGCATGAAAGTGGCGCGGCCAAGGCCAGTGCTCCCGCGCAAGGGCCGCCCCGCCGCGCTGGGAGCGTCCCCCTCCCAGATTGCGAAGCAATATGAGAGAGGGGGAAGGCGCGAAGCGACTCAGGGGGTGCTCTTCTCATTCATCCAGTTGAGGTCCAAGGGGCGGTCCTCGAACTCGGTGTTCAGCACCACCGTGCTGGTGGTGCGGGCCACGCCCGCAATCGCCTTGATCTCATAGATCACGTCTTCCAGCGCACGCGCATGCGTGGTGCGGATCTTGGCCAGGAAGTCGTATTCGCCGGCCACGCTGTGCAGCTCCTCCACCTGGGGCATGGCGCGCAGGCGCGGCGCCACATCGCGGCAGTGGATGCCGCCATCGTTGCGGATGGCAACGAAGGCCGTGAAGTTCAGCCCCACGCGCTCGTGGTCCACGCTGATCGAAAAGCGGCGGATCACGCCCTTGTCCAGCATCTTCTTCACCCGCTCATGCACCGCGGCCGTCGACAGGCCCACTTCGGCCCCGACGTCGGCGTATGAACGTCGGCCATCGGTGCCCAAGGCAGAAATAATTCTGGCGTCTATCTCATCTGTCTGAATATTTGCTTGCATAAGCGCATGAATTTGGTAAAAATTCCGAAATCCCAGTGATTTCCATAAATTTTCCGGTCAGGTGAAGAATATGCCGACATTTTTCAATGCGCAAGCAGGCAACCGCCGTGTGTGGGCTATCGCCATCGCCCTGCTGCTGGTGTACATCGTCTGGGGCACCACCTATTTCGCCATCGGCATCGCGGTGCAGACCATGCCTCCCTTGCTGATGAACGCCATCCGCTTCCTCTGTGCCGGGGCCATCATGCTGGCGGTGGCGCTGTGGCAGGGCCACGCCCTGCCCACGGCCGCGCAGTGGCGCAACTCGGCCGTGGTGGGCGGGTGCATGGTGTTCCTGGCCATGAACCTCATGGGCTTTGCGCAGAAGATGGGCATCGGCTCGGGCCTCATGGCCACGGTGGTCACCACCATGCCGATGTGGCTGGCCCTGTGGTCGCGTTGGGGTGGCGAGCGCGTGCCCGTGACCAGCTGGATCGGCCTGGCCCTGGGCGTGGTGGGCGCGCTGCTGCTGGCGCTGGAAGGCGATTTCTCGGCCACCTGGCTGGGCGCACTGCTGGCCTTTGGCGCGCCGCTGTGCTGGAGCATCGGCTCCTACGCCTCGCGCCGCCTGTCCCTGCCGGCACCGGCCATGGCCTCGGCCGCGCAGTGGTTCACGGGCGGGGCCATGGGCCTGGTGGTGGCGCTGTGCTTCGAGCCGGTCAGCGCCTTGGGCCAGGTCAGCGCCAAGTCCTGGGCAGCCTGGGTGTACCTGCTGTTTTTTGGCACGCTGGTGGCGCTCAATGCCTACCTGTGGCTGCTGCAGAACACCTCGGCTGCGCTGGCCGGCAGCTATTCGTTCGTGAACCCGGCCGTGGCCCTGTTCGTGGGCGTGGCGCTGGGCGGCGAGCTGCTCACGGGCTGGGTCTACGCCGCGCTGCCGCTGATCGGTGCGGCGCTGGTGTTCATCCTCTACGGCAAGGCGCTTTCCTCGCTCTGGGCGCGCCGCGGGGCCTCTGTGCCCCCGGGTGGCGCGCCGGTGCGCTGAGGGCCCATCCCTGGTCAGGGGGCGGCGGTGATGACCTCGATGTGGGTGAGGTTCGAGACCGAGCGGCTTTGCTTGATCTCGCCCGGCACGATGAGGCGCGCCACCCCGTTGGGACCCAGGCCTTCGCCGTTGGCGGCGTAGGCCACCAGCGCGGCCTTGTTGCCAAAGCCCGGGTCGATCTCGCCCAGCGACACCAGGGCCTTGTAGCCGTCGCTGCCCGTGGCCACGGCCACCATGGCCAGCGTGGGATTCTTGGCCGCAGCATCGGTCTTCAGGCCGGTGGTGCTGTTCAGCAGGGTCCACAGGTTCACGCCGGTGTAGGTGGTGCCCGAGACGGTGACGGTGCTGGCCGGGAGGGCCTGCAGCGTGGCCAGGTCAAAGCTGGCCGGCTTGGTCACCGCTCCCGAGACCGCGAAGCTGTTCGATACGCCGCCGCCTGTTCCTGCACCCGTGGAACCCGATGCCCGTACCTCCAGCCGCACGAGGTTGGAGACATAGCGCCCGCCCTTCACGTCGCCGGGCGCCGTCACGCGGAACGGGCCATCGGCGCTGGCCAGTGGGCCCGAAGTGCCGCTTTGCGTCTCGGCATAGGCGAGCACGCTGGCCTTGTTGCCGTACTCGGGGTTGATCTCGCCCAGGCCGAAGGCCACGCGGTAGCCATCGCTGCCCGTGGCCAGCACATAGCGGTTCAGGCCATCGTTCTTCCTGGTGGCATCGAGGGTGATGCCGGCGTCGTTCAGCACCGACCACAGCGTGGCGCCCGTGTAGGTGCGCGACTGGTTTCCGCTGCCGCTCGTGAACGTGACCGATTGCGTGACCGCCGGCTGGCGCTGCAGTGCGGCGGTGTCGTAGTTGCCGACCCTGTCCACCGCCCCCTGGACCCGGATGGATGGGCCCTCGTCGCTGCCACCGCAGGCCGCCAGGGCCAGCAGCAGGGTGGTGGCCAGGCCGGCGGCCAGGAATCGATGGGGACGGGGTGTTCTGGATTGCATGCGATCTCCTCCATGATGTTTCGCTATTCCATTTTGTCATAGCGCTTTCATGAAGGTGCATTGCGGTTGCAAGAGAAATCGAAGGCGGGCTTTCCACCACTCCCGAAATCGGCATGGCCCATGCGAGTGCCCCCGCGCAAGGGCCGCCCTGCCGCGCTGGGGGCGTCCCCCTTGGGGGGAAGGCGCCGCAGGCGACTCAGGGGGGCTTCCTATCCAGCGTCGGGGATGACGGCGGTGGCCTCGATCTCGATCCTGGCGCGTTCTTCCATCAGGCCGGCCACCTGCACGCAGGCCATGGCGGGAAAGTTCTTGCCCAGCACCTCGCGGTAGACCACGCCCAGCTCCTTCAGGCGGGCGTTGTACTCGTTGCGGTCCACCACGTACCAGGTCAGGCGCACCAGGTGCTCGGGGCCGGCGCCGCCGGCTTCGAGCACGGCACGCACGTTGAGCAGGGTCTGGCGCGTCTGGGCGATGAAATCATCGCTCTCGAACTGCTGCGCTGCATTCCAGCCGATCTGGCCGCCGGTGAAGATCATGGTGCCGCGGGCGGCCACGCCGTTGGCGTAGCCCTTGGGGGTGACCCAGCCGGCCGGTTGCAAGGTGGTGTTCATGGTGTCTTTGCTGTGGGGTTGGCCGCTGCCGCCGCTTCGCGCTGGCGCAGGCGAAAGCGCTGGAGTTTGCCCGTTTCGGTGCGGGGCAGCGAGGTGGCGAATTCCACCAGGCGCGGGTACTTGAACGGGGCGATGGTGGCCTTCACGTGGTCCTGCAGGGTCTTGGCCATGGCGGCATCGCCGGTGTGGCCAGGCTTGAGCACGCAAAAGGCCTTGACCACCATGCCGCGCTCCTCGTCGGGCACGCCGATCACGGCGCACTCGGCCACGGCCGGGTGGCGCAGCAGGGCGTCTTCGACCTCGGGGCCGCCCACGTTGTAGCCCGCGGTGATGATCATGTCGTCGTCGCGCGCCTGGTAGAAGAAATAGCCGTCCGCATCCTGCACGAAGGCATCGCCCGGGTAGTTCCAGCCGTCCTTCACGTACTTGGCCTGGCGCGGGTCATCGAGGTAGCGGCAGCCTGTGGGGCCGATCACGGCGAGCTTGCCCACCGTGCCGCGCGGCAGCTCCTGGCCCTGGTCGTCCACCACCCGGGCCTCGTAGCCGGGCACCACCTTGCCGATGGCGCCGGCACGGCTTTCGCCGCCTGCGGCCGAGATGAAGATGTGGAACATCTCCGTGGCGCCGATGCCGTCGGTCATGTCGATGCCCGTGGCCTCCTTCCAGAGCTGGCGTGTGGCATCGGGCAGGGCCTCGCCCGCGCTCACGCTGGTGCGCAGCGTGGGCAGGCCCAGTTGGCGCGCGAATGGCGCCATCTGCCGGTAGAAGGTGGGGGCGGTGTAGCAGATGGTCACGCCGGCCTCTCGCATCAGGCGCACCATGGTTTCGGGCGTGTAGGGCTGGTCGGGGAAGTAGATGCTGGCGCCGGCCCACATGGGGAACACCAGCAGCCCGCCCAGGCCGAAGGTGAAGGCCAGGGGCGGCGAGCCCGCCACGATGTCCTCGGGCCGGGCCCGCAGCACATGGCGGGGCCAGGCCTCGCAGGCGGCCAGCACGTCGCGGTGCGCGTGCACCGCGGCCTTGGGGGCCCCGGTGGTGCCCGAGGTGAAGGCCATCAGCGCCACGTCGTCGGCCGACGTCGGGCAGGCCGGCTGCGTGCCTGCCATGGCTTGGGCGCGCACCAGCAGGTCGCCCGCATCGGGTGCGGTATGGAAGGGCACGATGGTGGCGAGCACCGGGTGCTCCGCCTGTGCGGTCTGCAGCTCGGCCAGCAGGCGGCCGTCGCACAGGGCCAGCACGGGCTGGGCGCGCTCGATGATGCTGCCCAGCTCCACCGCGCGCAGCAGCGGCATGGTGGCCACGGCGATCAGGCCGGCATGCACCACGCCCAGCCAGGCCAGTGCCATCTCCACCGTGTTGCCGCCGCGCAGCAGCACGCGATTGCCGGGCACCAGGCCGTGCTCTTTCGTGAGCAGCTCGGCAATGCGTGCGGCCTCGGTGCGTGCCTCGCGGTAGGTGTAGGTGCGCGCAGGGCCGCGCAGCAGGGGCCGGTCGCCATGGCCGGCGCGTTCGGCCTGGTCGAACAGGGCCTGCACCAGGTTGGCCTGCTCGGGGATCTGCAGCTCGGGCGCGCCGTAGCGCAGCGTGGGCAGGGCCTGCGCCGGCGGCAGGCGATCGTGCACGAAATGGTCGGGTTGGGCGCTGGGGTTGGCCATGGTGGCGCTCCTTCCTGGGTCAGGGGGTCTGCAGGGCGGCTTTGCCGATGATGAGTTGCTGCACCTCGGTGGCGCCTTCGTAGATGCGCAGCGAGCGGATGTCGCGGTACAGGCTTTCCACCTTGCTGCCCACCTCCACGCCGCGCCCGCCGTGCAACTGCAGCGCCATGTCGATCACGCGCTGGGCGTTCTCGGTGGCGGTCATCTTGGCCATCGCCGCTTCGGCCGTCACACGCGTGCCGCCGCGCCTTTCGCCCTCGTCGCGCAGCCAGGCCGCGCGGTAGGTGAGCAGCGCTGCGCTGTCCACCAGCGCCGCCATTTCGCCGATGCGCGCCTGCGTGAGCTGGAAGTCGGCCAGCGTCTGCCCGAACATGCGGCGCTGGCGCGCATGGTGCACGGCCTCGGCCAGCGCGCGGCGGGCCATGCCCAGGGCGGCCGCGGCCACCGAGGCACGGAAGATGTCCAGCGTGCGCATGGCCAGCTTGAAGCCCCCGTTCAGCTCGCCCAGCAAAGCCGAGCCCGGCACCTCGCAGCCCGTGAAGGCCAGCGTGGCCAGCGGGTGCGGTGCCATCACATGGATGTGGCGCGAGGTGTCGAGCCCTTTCGCCGTGGCATCCACGATGAAGGCGCTGATGCCGCGCGTGCCGCCATCCGGCTCGGTCTTGGCGAACACGCAGTAGAAGTCGGCGATGCCGCCGTTGCTGATCCAGGTCTTGCTGCCGTCGAGGGTGTAGGCCCCCCCGGCGGCGGGCAGCGCCGTGGTGCGCATGGCGCCCACGTCCGAGCCGGCTTCGGGCTCGCTCAGCGCAAAGGCGGCGATCAGCTGGCCGCTGGCCACGCCCTGCAGGTAGTGGGCCTGCTGCGCGGGGCTGCCGGCCAGGGTGATGGCGCCGCTGCCCAGGCCCTGCATGGCAAAGGCGAAGTCGGCCAGCGGCGAGTGGTAGGCCAGGGTCTCGCGCAGCAGCACCAGCGCACGCGAATCGAGCGCGGGCAGGGCGCCGCCGTGCGCTGCGGGCACGCAGTAGCGCAGCCAGCCGCCCGCGCCCAGGCGGCGTACCCATTCGCGGCAGGCGGCGCGGTCGTCGGTCTCGTCCACGTCCTGGGCGGCGGCCCAGGGCACCAGGCCGCGCGCGAGTTCGCGGTGTGCGTCGTCGAAGAAGGGCAGGTCCAGGTGGGCCGTGGAGGGCGGGCAGGGCGCCGGTGGGGTGGCGATGTGCATGGCGTCAGTCCCCCTGGAACACGGGCTTTTGCTTGGCCGCGAAGGCCTCGTAGGCGCGGCGGAAGTCCTGCGTCTGCATGCAGATGGCCTGGGCCTGGGCTTCAGCCTCGATGGCCTGGTCGATGGTCATGGCCCATTCCTGGCTGAGCATGGTCTTGGTCATGCCGTGCGCGAAGGTGGGGCCGCTGGCCAGGGCACGCGCGGTTTCCTGCACCTGGGCCAGCAGGTCGGCCGGCTCGTACAGGTCGTTGAAGAAGCCCCAGGCCAGGCCTTCCTGGGCGGTCATGGAGCGGCCGGTGAACAGCAGCTCCGAGGCCCGGCCCTGGCCGATGAGGCGCGGCAGCAGCGCACAGGCGCCCATGTCCGCGCCGGCCAGGCCCACGCGGGTGAACAGAAAAGCCGTCTTGGCCGCCGCCGTGCCATAGCGCATGTCGCAGGCCAGCGCCATCATGGCACCCGCGCCCGCGCAGATGCCGTCGATGGCACCGAGGATGGGCTGGGGGCAGGCACGCATGGCCTTGACCAGGTCGCCCGTCATGCGCGTGAATTCGAGCAGCTCGGGCATGCTCATGCCGGTCAGCGGGCCGATGATCTCGTGCACATCGCCGCCCGAGCAGAAGTTGCCGCCCGCGCCCGTGACCACCACGCACTTCACGTCGGTGGCAAAGCGCAGTGCGTTGAAGAAGTCGCGCAGCTCCGCATAGCTCTGGAAGGTCAGCGGGTTCTTGCGCTCGGGCCGGTTCAGCGTGACGGTGCCCACGCCATCGGCAAAGCTCCAGGCGAAGTGCTGCGCCGTGTACGGGGCCTTGGGTTCGAACTGCGCGCGCATGGGGTTGCCGGCGCCGATGTTGTGCTTCATGGTTCTGTCTCCACGGGGTTTTTGAGGGTGTGTTCCTTGACCTTGCCCAGCAGCCGGTGCAAGGTGGCGATGTCGCGCTCGCCCAGCGAGGCGAAGGCCTCGACGATCCACTGCTCGTGCTGGCGGGCCATTTCGTTGAACTGGGCACGGCCTTGTTCGGTCAGGCGCACGCAGTAGGCGCGGCGGTCGCCTTCCACCTCCACGCGCTCCACCAGGCCCTCGGCGACGAGCTGGTCGGTGATGCCGGTGACGTTGCCGCTCGTGACCATCATGCGGCGCGACAGGTCCTTCATCTTCAGGCCCTCGGGCGAGCGTTCGAGCTGCGCCATCAGGTCAAAGCGCGGCAGCGTGGTGTCGAAGCGCTCGCGCAGGCCGGCGCGCACCTGCTTTTCGATCAGTTGCGTGCAGGTCAGCATGCGCAGCCACAGGCGCAGGGCCTCGGGGTGCTCGCTGGGCGCGGCGCCGTGCAGTCGGGCTTCCAGGTCCATGGCTCAGCCCTCTTCCTCGCTGGAGCCGCGCTTTTGCTGGGCTTCCAGCGCGGCCTGCATCTGCTTTTGCTTGCCGATCTCGCGCAGCATCTGGTCGCGCCCGCTCCAGTACTGCACGGGCCAGTCGGTGTGGGCGGCGGCCACGGGGCTCAGCTGGGCCGCGGCGTGCAGCGTCCAGGCCGGGTCGGCCAGGTGGGGGCGGGCAATGGCACACAGGTCGGCACGGCCCGCGGCGATGATGCTGTTGGCGTGGTCGGCCTCGCTGATCGCGCCCACGGCCATGGTGGCGATGCTCACCTCGTTGCGGATGCGGTCGGCAAACGGCGTCTGGTACATGCGGCCATAGACGGGTTTGGCGGCGCGCGTGGTCTGGCCCGAGGACACGTCGATCAGGTCGCAACCCGCGGCCTTGAACAGGCGCGCGATCTCGATGGCATCGTCGGGCGTGGTGCCGCCGGGCGCCCAGTCGTGCGCCGAGATGCGCACGCTCATGGGCTTGTCGGCCGGCCACACCGCGCGCAGCGCGGCAAACACCTCCAGCGGGTAGCGGCAGCGGTTGGCCAGGCTGCCGCCGTACTCGTCGCTGCGCTGGTTGGTGATGGGGCTGATGAAGCTGGCCAGCAGGTAGCCGTGGGCGCAGTGCAGCTCCAGCCAGTCGAATCCGCTGGCGGCGGCGCGGCGCGCGCTGTCGGTGAAGGCGGCGGTCATGGCGTCCATGTCCGCACGGCTGAGCGCCGCAGGCGTCTGGTTCTGCTCACCGTAGGCCAGCGGGCTCGCAGCCAGCAGGGGCCAGTTGCCTGCCGGTAGCGGCTCATCCGTGCCTTCCCAGCCCACGCGCGTGGAGCCCTTGGGGCCGCTGTGGCCCAGCTGCATGCCGATCTTCGCGCTGCTGCTGGCGTGCACGAACTGCACGATGCGCGTGAAGGCGGCCTGCTGGGCATCGTTCCACAGGCCTGTGCAGCCGGGGGTGATGCGCCCTTCGGGCGTGGGGCTGGTCATCTCCACCATCACCATGGCCGCACCGCCCAGGGCGCGCGCGCCCAGGTGCACCAGCAAAAAGTCCTGCGGCACGCCGTCGACCGCACTGTAGGTGGCCATGGGGGAGACGACGATGCGGTTCTTGAGCGTGAGGCCGCGCAGCGTGAACGGCGTGAGCATGGGCGGCACGGCCGTCTTGCCGCCTGCCAGCCAGCTCTCGTAGCCTTCGAGCCACTGCGCATCGCGCAGGCGCAGGTTCTCGTGGCTGATGCGCTGGCTGCGCGTGAGCAGCGAGTACGCGAACTGCTCGATCTGCATGCCCGTGTAGCGCGTCACGTTCTCGAACCATTCGGTGGAGTTGCGCGCCGCGTTCTGGATCTTGAGCACCTCCACACTGCGGCGCGCCTCGTAGTGGGTCAGCACTTCGTCGATGGGCAGACCGGTGGCGAACTCGTTGGCCAGGTCGATGGCGTCTTCGAGCGCGAGCTTGGTGCCGCTGCCGATGGAAAAATGCGCCGTGTGTGCCGCATCGCCCATCAGCACGATGGGCACCGGCTTGCCGGCGATCGTCTCGCGGTGCACCCAGGTGTTGCAGATCACGCGCGGGAAGCGGATCCAGTTGGCCGAGCCGCGCAGGTGCGTGGCGTTGCTGATGAGGGCATTGCCGTCGAGGTACTTGGCGAACAGGCGCTCGCAGAAAGCGATCGCCTCGGGCTGCTCCATCTGGTCCAGGCCATGGGCCTTCCACACCGCCTCGGGCGTCTCCACAATGAAGGTGGAGGTGTCGGCGTCGAACTGGTAGGCATGGGCCTGGAACCAGCCGTGCTCGGTCTGCTCGAAAGCAAAGGTAAAAGCGTCGAACTTCTTGTGCGTGCCCAGCCAGACAAAACGGCATTGGCGCAGGTCGATGTCGGGCTGGTAGGTGGCGGCGTAGCGGGTGCGGATGCGGCTGTTCAGGCCGTCGCTGGCAATCACCAGGTCAGCGCCGTACTTGGCTGCGGCCTCCTGGTCGTCCTGCACCTCGGTCTCGAACACCAGCTCCACGCCCACGGCGAGGCAGCGGTCCTGCAGGATGTTGAGCAGGCGCTTGCGGCCGATGCCGCAGAAGCCATGCCCGCCAGAGCGCACGCTCTGCCCCTTGAAGAACACCTCGATGTCGTCCCAGTGGTTGAAGGCATCCCCGATCAGCCCGGCCGTGGCGGCATCCGCCGCCTGCAGGTTGGCCAGTGTCTGGTCCGACAGCACCACGCCCCAGCCGAAGGTGTCGAACGGGCGGTTGCGCTCCAGCACCGTCACACGGTGCGCCGGGTTCTGCTGCTTCATGAGCAGGGCGAAATACAGACCTGCGGGGCCGCCGCCAATGCAAAGTATGTTCATGGGAAAATAGTTTAGACCTAAACAAATTGCTGTCAATGGGGCCATCCCCCAGAGGGTTCCGGCGCAGGGAGCGCGCCCAGCCAGGGGCTGTATGTGCACGCTGTGGGCCTGGTCTGACCGCCTGGAGGTGCAGCTGCCTGCAGCGCGTGGGGTGTTTGCCGCACAGGGTGGGGCAGCGCTGGACGCTAAGGTGCTGGGTACCTGCCGGTTGGATGTGGCAGGCAGCACCTTGGATTTCGAGCACGGCTGGACGGCCGTGCGCCGCAGGCTGGCGCTGCGGCCCGATGGGGAGACCAGGAGCGGAACCCTGCACGGCGCACAATCGGATTCCCGTTCACGCGGGACTCCATGTACAAAGAGAACATTGCCACTTGAGAGGACCTCTGCACACCATGCTTTACAAATTCAAGTCCAAGGCTGCGGCCGATCTGATCATGCTCGAACCCCAGGGCCGCCAGATCCTGGAGATCATCGGCAAGACCCCGGGTGGCAGCGGCATCGTGACCGCGGCGCAGATTCCCGGGGCCATCGCGGCCCTGGAGGCTGCGGTCAAGGCCAGCGAAGCCCAGCCCCCTGCGCCGGAGGGCAAGGAAGGGGATGAGGACGAGGAGCAGGGCGGCCGTGCAGACACCGTGAAGCTGCGCCAGCGCGCGGCGCCCTTCATCGAGATGCTGCGCAAGAGCGCTGCCGAGCAGGCGGATGTGGTCTGGGGTGTGTGACCATGGTGGACGCCCGAAGCGGGGCCGCCTGTGGACAAGATTGACCTGAAGAAGACGGACCTCAAGCACCTGTACCAGCCCTCGACCCGCAGCGTGGTGGAGGTCGAGGTCCCCGCCTTGCGCTTCCTGATGGTCGATGGACAGGGGGACCCGACCGGCTCGGAGCCCTATGCCCAGGCGGTGGAGGCCTTGTTCGCCGTCTCCTACACGGCGAAGTTCATGGTCAAGAAAGGCCCTGAAGCCATCGACTATGCGGTGATGCCACTGGAAGGCCTGTGGTGGGCCGACGACATGGCGGCCTTCGTGGCCAATGACCGTGCCCAGTGGCAATGGACGATGATGATCATGCAGCCTTCCTTTGCGACGCCGGAGGTGCTTGCCCGTGCCATCGACGAGGTGCGGCGCAAGAAGGCGCTGCCGGGGGTGGAGCGCCTGCGCTCGGAGGTGTTTGCCGAAGGGCGGTGCGCACAGGTGCTGCACCAGGGGCCCTTCACCGAAGAGGGGCCCACCATCGAGCGGGTCCACGACTTCATCGACGCCCGGGCCTCACGGGCCGGAAAGCACCATGAGATCTACCTGAGCGACATCCGCAAGGCGGCGCCCGCGAAATGGAAGACCATCATCCGCCAGCCCATGGCGTAGCGGCCTGTCTGGGCAGCCGGGATTCCCGGTGTCAGTCCACCTTGGCGCCCGAGGCCTTGACCACCTGGGCCCACTTCTTGTGCTCGGCGTCGATGTGCTTGGCGAACTCGGCAGGCGTGTTGCCGCCGGGGATCGCGCCCTGGGCCATCAGGCGCTCCTTCATGGCGGGCGAGGCCAGGGCCTTGGCGACTTCCTGCTGGATGCGGTTGACGATCTCGGGCGGGGTGCCGGCGGGGGCCAGCAGGCCGAACCAGGAGCTGGCTTCGTAGCCCTTGAGCGTGGGGCCGCCGGCCTGCTCGACCGTGGGCACGTCGGGCAGGGCGCCGGAGCGCTGGCTGCTCGTCACGGCCAGCGCGGTCAGCTTGCCGGCCTTGATCTGGGCCATGGACGAGGGCAGGTTGTCGAACATCACGTCGGCATTGCCGCCCACCAGGTCCAGCAGCGCGGGGCCGGAGCCGCGGTAGGGCAGGTGCAGCATGAAGGTGCCGGTCATGCTCTTGAACAGCTCGCCCGCCAGGTGGATGGAGGTGCCGTTGCCGCTCGACGCCATGTTGAACTTGCCGGGGCTGGCCTTGGCGACGCGGATGAAGTCCTGCACATTGGTGATGCCCAGGGACTTGGCCTTGTCCACGTTCATCACCATCACGTTGGGCACGGCGGCGACTAGGGTGATGGGCACGAAGTCCTTGATCGGGTCGTAGGGCAGCTTGGCGTACAGCGCGCGGTTGATGCCGTGCGTGCCCACGGTGCCCATGAGCAGGGTGTAGCCGTCGGCCGGGGCCTTGGCCACGATCTCGGCGCCCACGTTGCCGCCGGCACCGGCGCGGTTGTCCACCACGAACTGCTGGCCGAACACACGCGACAGGTCGGGCGTCAGCGCGCGCGCCAGGATGTCGGTGGTGCCACCGGGTGCAAACGGCACGACGATGCGCACCGGCTTGTTGGGCCATGCGCCTGCAGGCGCTGCCGCGGGCTGCTGTGCGTGGGCGGACCGCGGTAGCAGCAGGGCGCCGGCGGTGGCCGCGGCGAGGGCGCCCAGCGCGCTCAGGGTGAAGGCCATGGCAATGGCCTTGCGGCGGCTGCGGGCGCGGGTCTTCGCGGCGATGGCGGGGTGGGTGCTGCGGGCTTGCTGTGCCATGGAAATGCTTTCTTCAAGAGCCGGGTGTATATGCCTGCAGTTCTACGCGGGCGCGCGCGCGCCGGGCAGATGGATTACCCGAAGACCGGGTGCTGAATGCAACCGGGGTTGATGGAAGTCAGCCCAAGGGATCCGGCCATCCGGGCACAAAAAAGCCACCAGGCCCAGGGCGTGGTGGCTTGTGCAGCAGTGCAATGCGTGGGTAGATCAGTCGGCGTAGGTGCCGGCCGCCTTGATCACGGCGGTCCACTTGTCGATTTCGGAGACCACGAACTTCTTGTGCTCGGCGGGTTCGACGCGCTTGTCGGTCACGACCACGGCGCCCAGGCCTTCCTGCTTCTTGATGAAGTCGGGGTCCTTCAGGGCCACCTTGAGTGCGTCGTTGATCTTCTTGGCAATGTCAGGCGGCGTACCCTTGGGGCCGTACAGGCCGTGCCAGATGGTCACTTCGAAGTTCTTCAGGCCCGACTCGGCCAGCGTGGGCAGGTCCTTGAGCAGGGGCGTGGTCAGGCGCTTCTGGGTGGTCACGGCGTAAGCCTTGACCTTCTTGGCCTCGATCTGGCCCGAGGTGTTGGTGGTCTGGTCGCACAGCAGGTCGATCTGGCCGCCGATCAGGTCGGTGATGGCCGGTGCCGTGCCCTTGTAGGGAACGGGGGTCATGTCGATCTGCACGGCGCTCTGGAACATCAGCCCGCACAGGTGCGAGGCGGAACCCAGGCCGGCATTGCCCAGGTTGATCTTGCCCTTGTTCTGGGTGAGCCAGGCCGACAGTTCCTTGTAGTTGTTGGCGGCCATGGTGGGGCGCGCGATCAGCGTCATGGGCACGTCGTTGACCATACCCAGGTACTCGAAGTCGTTGGGCACGCTGAAGGCCAGCTTGCGGTAGAGCGCGGGCATGGTGGACATGCCGATGTGGTTGAGCAGCAGGGTGTAGCCATCGGGTGCGGCGCGGGCGACACGGGCGGCACCGATGGAGCTGCCGGCACCGGCGGTGTTGTCCACCACCACGTTGGCGCCCAGGGGCTTGCGCAGGGCTTCGGCCAGGTCACGCGCGACGCGGTCGGTCGGGCCGCCGGCGGCGAAAGGCACCACGATGGTGACCGTCTTGTCCTTGGATGGGTATTCCTGCGCTGCGGCGCCGAAAGCGGCTGCTGCCGCTGCGGCGACAAGGGCGAGTTGGATCAGTTTTTTCATGAGTGCTCCTCTGTAAAAGACGGGCCATGATATCCAGCGACCCTTTCGCCAGTATTGCGGGAATTACGTACCATGCGGGGGGTAGTGGCTTTGAGAGAAATGTGCCATTAAAGCACTGTATGTGGTCGTTTAATGCTATGGATAGAGTAGCGCATTAAGGGTAAACACTGGCGCCGGAATAGGGCAGCGTTTTCCCTTGGATTGACCTTTGTCAGGGTTTTTGGAGGGGCTGCTGAAAATATGCATTCATCGCGCCTCCATATCTGCTGAATATGTCTATATATGGAGAATATGGGCGTGTCCTGATAATCCCCCATGAGGCCAATGGATTAGGGCCTGCTCACACCAATTTCGGCGACCCCGAAACCAGTGTGAGCAGGCCCTGTTGTGAACAGGCCCTCGGGCCTCAGCGGTAGCTGCGCGCGTCTTCGATCACGCGCCCATCGTTGGGCAGGCTGCCCGGTGGCACCATCTGCACCTCGCCGCGCAGTTTGGTCACTTCGCGGATGGCGTCACCCAGCTGGCGGGCCAGGCCTTCGGCGGTCTCGGTGGTCTCCACCTGCAGCAGCATCTGGTCGTTGGCCATCTCGCCACTGACCACCAGGCGGGCACGCAGCACTTGCGGAAAGCGCCGCGCGATGGCAGCCACCTGGCCGGGGTGCACGAACATGCCGCGCACCTTGGTGGTCTGGTCGGCCCGACCCATCCAGCCCTTGATGCGGCCGTTGGTGCGGCCCGTGGGGCAGGTGCCGGGCAGCACGGCCGAGAGGTCGCCGGTGCCAAAGCGCACCAGGGGGTAGTCGGGGTTCAGGGTGGTCACCACGAGCTCGCCCACCTCGCCTTCGGGCACCGGGTCGCCGGTGCCGGGGCGCACGATCTCCACGATCACGCCTTCATCGAGCACCAGGCCTTCGCGTGCTGCCGTCTCGTAGGCGATCAGCCCCAGGTCGGCCGTGGCATAGCACTGGTAGCCGGCAATGCCGCGCTCGGTGAACCAGTCGCGCAGCGAGGGTGGAAAGGCCTCGCCCGAGACCAGGGCCTTGGTCACCGTGGGCAGCGCCACGCCCATCTCGGCAGCGCGCTCGACGATGAGCTTGAGGAAACTCGGTGTGCCGATGTAGCCCGCAGGCCGCAGTTCGGCCATGGCCTGCACCTGCTGCTCGGTCTGGCCGGTGCCGCCGGCAAACACGGTGCAGCCCAGCGCATGGGCGCCTGTCTCCATCATCGAACCAGCGGGCACGAAGTGGTAGCTGAAGCTGTTGTGGATCAGCTCGCCCGGACGGAAGCCTGCGCTGTACATGGCGCGGGCCATGCGCCAGTAGTCGCGCCGCGTGCCCTCGGGTTCATAGATGGTGCCAGGGCTGGCGAACACGCGCGGCATGCCCGCGCCGAAGGCCAGCGCGCTGAAGCCGCCGAAGACATTGGTCGCGCGACCGGCCTGCTGGCGTTCCAGCAGCTCGTGCTTGCGCGTCACGGGCAGTTGCGCCAGCGCTGCACGGCTGGTGATGGTGGAGGCGTCCACACCGGCCAGGATGCCGGCGAACGCGGGCGAGGCCTTCTGCGCATGGGCCACCTGGCCGGGCAGTGCTGCGAGCAGGGCGGCTTCGCGCGCATCGGGCGCGCGGGTTTCCAGCGTGTCGTAGAAAGAATTCATGGCGGTTCCTGTGAATGGTGTTTCAGGCAGTGCCTGTGCAGAGGGCGATCCGACCGCCGCCGGGCCGCCCCAAGGCGGTCGGGGCCCCCTTGGGGGGCAGCGACCACACGCAGTGAGGGAGCGTGGGGGCCATGGTCAGGCCAGCCAGCGCTTGCGGCGCTTGTAGCTCTTCACGTCCTTGAAGCTCTTGCGCTCGCCGCCGCCCACGCCCAGGTAGAACTCCTTGACGTCCTCGTTGCTGGCCAGGTCGCTGGCTGCACCGTCCATCACCACGCGGCCGCTTTCCATGATGTAGCCGTAGTCGGCGTACTTGAGCGCCATGTTGGTGTTCTGCTCGGCCAGCAGGAAGGTGACCTTCTCCTTGGTGTTCAGATCCTTCACGATGTTGAACACCTCTTCCACGATCTGCGGCGCCAGGCCCATCGAGGGTTCGTCGAGCAGCACCATGCTGGGGTTGGCCATCAGCGCACGGCCGATGGCGCACATCTGCTGCTCGCCGCCCGAGGTGTAGGCCGCCTGCGAGGTGCGCCGGGTCTTGAGGCGCGGAAAATAGTTGTAGACCTTCTCCAGGTTGGCGGCGATCTCGGCCTTGCTGCTGCGGGTGTAGGAACCCGTCATCAGGTTCTCCTCGATGGTCAGGTGGGCAAAGCAGTGGCGCCCCTCCATGACCTGCACCACGCCGCGCTTGACGAGGTCGGCCGGAGAGAGGTTCTCGATGCGCTCGCCGCGCAGCTCGATGCTCCCCTTGGTGACCGCCCCGCGCTCGCCCTGCAGCAGGTTGGAGATGGCGCGCAGCGTGGTCGTCTTGCCCGCGCCGTTGCCCCCGAGGATGGCCACGATGCTGCCTTCGCGCACCTGCAGCGAGACCCCCTTGAGCACCAGGATCACGTGGTTGTAGATGACCTCGATGCCGTTGACGTTGAGAACGATGTTGTTGCTGGAATCCATGGTGTTGCCTTCACTCGCTGTGCCAATCGGGAGGGTTGCACTGCAGCCCTCTCGGCTGGCGGCTGCGGGTGCAGCCGTCGAAACCTTCGCGGTGCCATCGCCAGGGACACCGTGGAGCGGGCTTTGCCCGGCCACCGGTGTCGTCCCCCTTCCCGCAGCGCGAAGCGCTAAGAGAGAAGGGGGAAGGCGCGAAGCGCCTCAGGGGGATGTACTCAAGACTGGCAGTCTGCGGCGTCGCGCCGGGTCATCTTCTTGTCGGCCAGGTACTTGTCCGCGCCGGCCTTGACCATGGGCTTCAAGATCTGCTCGTCGGCCTGGTACCAGTCGGATGAGAAGTTCCACTTGCTGCCGTCCCAGGTGTGCACGCGGGCCCAGCTGGAGCCCATGTGGTCGGCGCAGCTCGTAGACAGGGGGCGCATCACGCCGTTGAAGCCCAGGGCGTCGAGCTTCTTCTGGTCCAGGGCCAGGTTTTCCATGCCCCAGCGCACCTGCTCGCTGGTCATGACCTTGCCCTTGCCAAAGCGCTCCTGCGCGCGGCGTACCGACTCAACGGCCAGCATCTGGATGATCACGCCACGCGTGTACAGCACCGAGCCCACTTCGTCCTTGGGGCCTGTGCCCTGGCTGGCTCCGTGGACATGCTTGAGGATGTCCTGGATCACCTTGGGCTGGGTGCCCGAGGTGTTCAGCGCCAGCGCGTTGTAGCCCTTGGCGCCTTCGCCCACGTCGCGCACATCGGGTTCCGCACCGGCCCACCACACGCCGTACATCTTGTCGCGCGGATAGCCCGTAGCCTGGGCTTCCTTGAGGGCAGTGGAGTTCATCACCCCCCAGCCCCACAGCAGCACGAAGTCGGGGCGGCTCTGGCGCACCTGCAGCCAGGTGGCCTTTTGCTCCACGCCGGGCGCGGTCACGGGCAGTGTCTGCAGCTCGAAGCCGTGCATCTTGGCGCGTTCCTGCAGCAGCGGGATGGGTTCCTTGCCGAACGGGCTGTCGTGGTAGACCAGGGTGATCTTCTTGCCCTTGAGCTTGTCCATGCCGCCGGCGCCCTTGCCGATGTGCTGGATCAGGATGTCGGCGCCGGTCCAGTAGCTGCCCATGAAGGGGAAGTTCCACTTGAAGGCCTGGCCGTCCTGCGACACCGACAGGGCGTAGCCCAGCGTCATCAGCGGGATCTTGTCCACAGGTGCCTTCTCGGTCAGCGCGAAGGCGATGCCCGTGGCCTGCGGATCGAACAGCGTCACGCCGGGCTTGCCCTTGAGGCGCTCGTAGCATTCCACGCCACGGTCGGTGGCGTAGCCGGTCTCGCATTCCTCGAAGGTCAGCTTCACACCGTTGATGCCGCCGTCGCGCGCGTTGATCATCTTGATGTAGTCCTGCTTGCCGTTGGCCCATGGCACACCGTTGGGCGCGTAGGGGCCGGTGCGGTAGGACAGCAGCGGGAAGAACTGCTCCTTGGCTTGCGCGAAGGCGCTCGTCGCCACGGACGAGGCGCCTGCAGCAACCACCGCGGCAGCGATCACGAGTTTCGAAAGCTTCATGGATGTCTCCTTTGGATGAATATGTTGAAGCACGGGAAAAACCAAGTTAACGGCAATGCGCCAAGGCGGTATGAGGACTTGCGTGTAAGGGGTTTCCTGAGGGGCCGGCGCGGCGCGCGCATCAGTGCGGGAAGGGCCAGAGCCGCAGCTTTTGCTTGCCCGTGGACCAGAGCTTGGCCAGGCCATGGGGCTCGACGATCAGGAACCACACGATGAGTGCACCGAAGATCATCAGCTCCGCATGGGACACGCCGGCCGTGGAGATGGTGATGCCGAACAGGCCCAGCAAGGCCGGCAGGAACTGGTTGAGCACGATGGGCAGCACCACGATGAAGGTGGCCCCGAAGAAGGCCCCCATGATGGAGCCCAGGCCGCCGATGATCACCATGAACAGCAGGCGAAACGAGATCTCCACCGAGAAGGCCGCCGGCTCCCAGGCACCCAGGTAGACGAAAGCCCAGAGCGCGCCGGCCATGCCGATGATGAAGGAGCTCACGGCGAAGGCGCTGAGCTTGGCGTACATGGGGCGGATGCCGATCACCGCCGCCGCCACGTCCATGTCGCGGATGGCCATCCATTCGCGGCCGATGGCGCCGCGCACCAGGTTCTTGGCCAGCAGCGCCACCACCACCAGCACGGCCAGGCAGAACAGGTACTTGCTGGTGGCGCTCTCGATGGGCAGGCCGAAGACCTGCAGGTTGTTCACCGACACCGAGCCCGAGTCGGAGTTGTTGGTGAACCACTTGATGCGCAGAAACATCCAGTCGCTGAAGAACTGCGCCGCCAGCGTGGCCACGGCCAGGTACAGGCCCTTGACGCGCAGGCTGGGCAGCCCGAACAGGATGCCGAAGAAAGTGGCGCACAGGCCCCCCAGGATCAGCGCCGGGACCAGCGGCATGCCGGGAATGCGCACGAAGAAGTTGTAGGCCCCGTAGGCCCCCACGGCCATGAAGGCGCCCGAGCCCAGCGAGATCTGCCCGCAGTAGCCCACGAGGATGTTCACCCCCAGGGCGGCCAGCGCCATGATGACCAGGGGGATCAGGATGGCGCGGAACAGGTAGTCGCTGGCCAGCATGGGCACTGCGATGAAGGCCACGGCCAGGATGAGGCCGATGGCGAGGCGGTCCTGCGCGATCGGGAAGATCTGCTGGTCCGAGCGGTAGCTGGTCTTGAACTGGCCGTTTTCGCGGTAGAGCATGGTGGTCTCCTTTTCTTGTTCTTGTCGGTTTCAGACGCGATCGATGATCTTCTCTCCGAACAAACCTTGCGGTCTGAACAGCAGGAACACCAAAGCCAGCACATACGCAAACCAGATCTCGATACCCCCGCCCACATACGGACCCAGGTAGACCTCGGAGAGCTTCTCGCCCACGCCGATGATCAGCCCGCCGATGATGGCTCCGGGCACCGAGGTCAGGCCGCCGAGGATCACCACGGGCAGGGCGCGCAGGGCCACCGTGGTCAGCGAGAACTGCACGCCGAGCTTGGAGCCCCAGATCATGCCGGCCACCAGGGCCACGACGCCGGCCACGCACCAGACGATGACCCAGATGCGGTTGAGCGGGATGCCGATGGACTGCGCGGCCTGGTGGTCGTCGGCCACGGCGCGCAGGGCGCGGCCGGTGGATGTCTTCTGGAAGAACACGCTGAGCAGCAGCACCAGCGCGGCGGCGATGCCGGCGGCGATCACGTCCTCCTTGTTGACCAGGATGCCACCCTGGAACATGGATTCGAGCAGGAACACCGGGTCCTTGGGCATGCCCACGTCGATCTTGTAGATGTCGCTGCCGAACATCGTCTGGCCCAGGCCTTCGAGGAAGTAGGTGATGCCGAGCGTGGCCATGAGCAGCGTGGCGCCTTCCTGGTTCACCAGGTGGCGCAGCACCAGCTTCTCGATGAGCCAGGCCACCGCGAACATGATGGCGCCGGCAATGATGAAGGCGGCCACCGCGGCGAACACGGGGCTCGCGATGCCCGTCCACTTGGGGATCCATTCGGCAAAGCGGGCCATGGCCAGGGCGGCGAACAGCACCATCGCGCCCTGCGCGAAGTTGAAGACGCCCGAGGCCTTGTAGATCAGCACGAAGCCCAGTGCCACCAGCGAGTACAGCATGCCGGCCATGAGGCCGCCGATCAGTGTTTCAAGAAAGAATGCCATGGTTGTTGTTCTCCGGAGCGGTCAATGCGAGGTGCCCAGGTAGGCGCTGATCACGTCCGGGTTGCTGCGCACCTCGTCGGGCGTGCCGTCGCCGATCTTCTTGCCGTAGTCGAGCACCACCACGCGGTCGGAGATGTCCATCACCACACCCATGTCGTGCTCGATGAGCACGATGGTGGTGCCGAACTCGTCGTTCACGTCCAGCACGAATCGGCACATGTCCTGCTTTTCCTCGACGTTCATGCCGGCCATGGGCTCGTCGAGCAGCAGCACCTGCGGCTCCATGGCCAGGGCGCGGCCCAGGTCCACGCGTTTTTGCAGGCCATAGGGCAGTTGGCCCACGGGCGTCTTGCGGTAGGCCTGGATCTCCAGGAAGTCGATGATGTGCTCGACGAACTCGCGGTGGCGGATCTCCTCGCGCTCGGCGGGGCCGATGCGCAGCGCCTGCATGAGCAGGTTGCTTTTGATCTTGAGGTTGCGCCCGGTCATGATGTTGTCGATCACGCTCATGCCCTTGAACAGCGCCAGGTTCTGGAAGGTGCGCGCCACGCCCATCTCAGCCACCTGGCGCGAGTTCATGTGCGAGAAGGTCTTGCCGCGGAAGGTGATCGAACCCTCGGACGGCGTGTACACACCGTTGATGCAATTGAGCATGGAGCTCTTGCCCGCACCGTTGGGGCCAATGATGGCGCGGATCTCGTGCTCCTTGACGTTGAACGAGATGTCGGTGAGCGCCTTCACGCCGCCGAACCGCAGGCTGATGTTCTTGACGTCGAGGATGACGTCGCCGATCTTCTTTTGGTTCATGGTGGGCTGCTGTTGCTTGTCGGGCGGGTAGAGCGTGGGCTTCATGCGGCGGCCTTGACGGGGGTGAAGGTCTTCGTATCCGACAGCTTGAGCGTGGCGCTCACGCTGCCGGTGCGGCCGTCCTCGAACTTGACCTGGGTTTCGATGAACTGCTCGCTGCGGCCGGCATAGAGGGCCTCGACCAGCACGCCGTATTTCTCGGCGATGAAGCCGCGGCGGACCTTGTTGGTGCGCGTGAGCTCGCCATCGTCGGCATCGAGTTCCTTGTGCAGCACCAGGAAGCGGCTGACCTGGCTGCCGGCGAGCAGGGTGTCATTGGCCAGGTCGGCGTTGACTTTTTCCACGCACTCGCGGATCAGTTCGTACACCTCGGGCTTTTGCGCCAGGTCGGTGTAGCCGGCATAGGGCAGGTTGCGGCGCTCGGCCCAGTTGCCCACGGCGTCGAAGTCGATGTTGACCATCACGCACACCTTCTCGCGGCCATCGCCCAGGGCGACGACTTCCTTGATGTGCGGGAAGAACTTGAGCTTGTTCTCCACGTACTTGGGCGCGAACATGGCGCCGTCGTTGGCGCCGCCCTTGATGCGGCCCACGTCCTTCACGCGGTCGATGATCTTGAGGTGGCCCTGCGCGTCGAGGAAGCCCGCGTCGCTGGTGTGGTACCAGCCGTCGGCCGTGAGCACCTCGGCCGTGGCCGTGGGGTTCTTGTAGTACTCCTTGAGCAGGCCGGCGGACTTGACGAGGATTTCGCCGTTGTCGGCCACCTTGATCTCCACGCCGCGGATGGGTACGCCCACGGTGTCGGCGCGGGCCTGGTTGTCGGGCTGCAGGCAGACGAACACGGCGGTCTCGGTGGAGCCGTAGAGCTGCTTGAGGTTGATGCCGATGGAGCGGTAGAAGGTGAACAGGTCGGGGCCGATGGCCTCGCCCGCCGTGTAGGCCACCCGCACGCGCGAGAAGCCGAGGTTGTTGCGCAGCGGGCCGTAGACCAGCAGGTTTCCGAGTGCGTACTTGATGCGGTCAAGCGTGCCCACGGGCTGGCCGTCCATGAGCGCCGGGCCCACACGCTGGGCCACGGCCATGCAGGCCTGGAACATCTTGCGCTTGACCGTGCCGGCGTCTTCCATGCGGATCATCACGCTGGTGAGCAGGCCTTCGAAGATGCGCGGTGGTGCGAAGTAGTAGGTCGGGCCCACTTCCTTCAAGTCGATGGTCACCGTGCTGGCCGACTCGGGGCAGTTGACCACGTAGCCGCAGGCCAGCCACTGTGCGTAGCTGAAGATGTTCTGGCCGATCCAGGCCGGGGGCAGGTAGGCCAGCACCTCTTCGCTGCCGGTGAGCTTGTCGAATTCGGCACCGGCCGAGGCGCGGTCGAGCAGGGTGCTGTGTGTGTGCACCACGCCCTTGGGGTTGCCCGTCGTGCCCGAGGTGAAGAACATGGCCGCCACATCGGTGGGCTGCGCCTTGGCGACTTCGTTGCGGAACCATTGCGGATGTTGGGCGGTAAAGGCCTTGCCGGATTCGATCAGCGCATCTAGGGAGGACAGGCCTTCTTCCTGGTAATTGCGCAGGCCGCGCGGGTCGTCGAAGAAGATGCGCGCGATCAGCGGGCACTGCGCGCGAATCTCCAGCATCTTGTCCACCTGCTCCTGGTCTTCCACCAGGCAAAAGCGCACTTCGGCGTTGTTCAGGGGGAAGATGCATTCGGCGGCCACCGCGTCCTGGTACAGCGGCACGGGAATGGCACCCAGCGACTGCGCGGCCAGCATGGTGGCGTACAGCCGGGGTCGGTTGGCGCCGATCACCACCATGTGCTCGCCGCGCGTGAGGCCCGCCTGGTGCAGCCCGGCCGCCACATGCTCCACCAGCAGCGCCAGGTCGGCCCAGCTGTGGGACTGCCAGATACCGTATTCTTTTTCGCGCAGGGCCGCGGCCGTGGGGCGTTCGGCGGCATGCTGGAGCAGCAGTTGCGGAAACGTGGTCTTCATTCCGGTTCCTAAAAGTAAAAGGTGTCCGCCCGGTGACAGCCGGGAGCGCGGCCTTGTGGCTGCGTACGGGATGAATGCTAGGACCGACTTTGACGCCGCCTTGTCTTGCCGACGACAATTTACGGGAAACTACTCCTTGGGTGAAACCCTGAACCCCTTGAAACAAGGTTTGGGAGGCTGCTGTGGGCAGCTGTCGGGGAACGCTTCACCACAGGGCGGTATCCTCAGAGGATGTACGCCCCGTTCTTCGGTCTCCAGCACCCGCCGTTTTCCATCGCCCCTGACCCGCGCTATCTTTTCATGAGCGAGCGCCATCGGGAAGCCCTGGCCCACCTGCTCTACGGGCTGGATGCCGGGGGCGGTTTTGTGCTGCTCACGGGCGAAGTGGGCGCGGGCAAGACCACGGTGTGCCGCTGCTTCCTGGAGCAGATTCCCGAGAACTGCAACGTCGCCTACATCTTCAACCCCAAGCTCACGGTGGGCGAGCTGCTGCGCTCGATCTGCGACGAGTTCGGCGTGCCGCACAAGCCGGCCGTGCCGGGTCTGGAAACCGTCAAGGACTGCATCGATCCGCTCAATGCCTCGCTGCTGGCGGCGCATGCCAGCGGCCGCAACAACGTGCTCATCATCGACGAGGCGCAGAACCTCGAGGCCGATGTGCTGGAGCAGTTGCGCCTGCTGACCAACCTGGAGACCGCCGAGCGCAAGCTGCTGCAGATCATTCTGATCGGCCAGCCCGAACTGCGCAGCATGGTGGCGCGTCCCTCGCTGGAACAACTCGCCCAGCGCGTGATCGCGCGCTTCCACCTCGATGCGCTGAGTGCACATGAAACCCAGCAGTACATCGCCCACCGCCTGGCGGTGGCCGGGCTGCATGGCCCCGTCCCCTTCAGCCGGCGCGCCATCCGGCGCGTGCATGCGCTGTCGCGCGGCATACCGCGGCGCATCAACCTGCTGTGCGACCGGGCCCTGCTCGGCGCCTATGCGGCCGGCACGCGCGAGGTGAGCACGGCCATCGTGGAGCGTGCTGCGCGCGAAGTCTTCGGTGCGCCGGTGTCCGCCGCGGTGGCCACGGCGCGCCCCGCTCGGGCGGGCCTGTCCCGCTGGGCCCTGGCAGGCGCCGGGGTGGTGGCGGGGGCCGCGCTCGTGGCCGTTGCCGGGTGGTCCCTGGGCATGCGGCCCTCGCAGCCGCCAGCGGCCACCGCGAAGGCGGCCAGCACGGCCGCCCCCGCGGCACCGCTGCGCGCTGCATCGTCGGCCCCGGCCAAGCCACCCGCAGTCGCCGCGTCCGCGCCGGTGGTGGCTGTGGCGCCGGCGGCAGTGCCGGCATCTGCCGCGGCCTCGGTCGCCGTGCCCGCGCCGGCCCCGGTGTCTGGCCTGCAGCAGTTCCTGCTGGCGCAGTCCGCAAACGACACCGTGGCCTGGCAGTCCCTGGCTGCGGCCTGGGGGGCCAAGCTGGCCGAGGGCGCCGACGCCTGTACCACGCTGCCGCGCGACGGGCTGCGCTGCTACCGCAACCGCCGCGCGGGGCTGAACCTGATCCGCCAGATCGACCGGCCCGTGTTGCTCACGCTGTTCCCTTCGGAAGAGGGCGACAACGCCGTGGCGGCCGTGCTGCGTAGCCTGGACGACGAGGTGGCCACGCTGGAGAGCGGCGGCCGCACCCTGCATGTGCCCGTAGCCGACCTGGCCCAGGTCTGGCGGGGTGACATGGCCACGCTGTGGCGCGCCCCGCCCGGCATGCCCGACAAGGGCGAGATCACCGAAAGCCCGGCCGGCACGGCCTGGCTCGATGCGCGCCTGGCCTCCAAGGCGGCCGGCGGCTCCGGCCCCAGCAGCCGGCCCGTGACGCCTGCGTTGCGGCAATCGCGCATCCACCGTTTCCAGCTGGCCCAGGGCGTCACGCCCGATGGCCGTGCCGGCCCCCTGACCCTCATGCTGCTCAACCGCGCCGCCGGCGTGAAAGAACCGCGCCTGCGCACCGGAGCCTGATCCCCATGTCCTACATCCTTGATGCGCTGCGGCGCGCAGAAGCCGAGCGGGGCCGGGGTGCCGTGCCGGGCATCCATACACAGGCCATGCCGGCAGGGGGCGCCCCCGCAGAGCGGCCCGCTCCCGCCAACCTGGTGCTGGTGGGCGCGGCCGTGCTGGCCGTGGCCGCCCTTGCGGCGGGGGGAACCTGGTGGGCCATGCAGCGGCCTGCGGGCGGCGGTGCTCCTGCCAGCACGGCGGCGGTCGCCGTGGCTCCATCGGTGGCCCCTGCGCCCGCGCCGCCAGCGCCGGCCGCGGTCGCGCCCCTGGCGGTGCCGCCCCCCGTGCCGGCGGCCACGGTCGCACCGGCGCCAGTTCCCGCACCTGCGCCCACCCAGCCTGTGGTCGCGTCCACGGTGGAGCCGCGGCCCGTGGCGCCCAAGCGCGCGGCCGAGCCCGTGCGCGAACGGCCGGTGCGCGAGGCAGAGCCTGCCCGGCGTGAGGTGGCTCCGCCCGCGCCCAGCCCCGCGGCGGCAGCAGCTCCCGCCGCGCCTGCCAACGGCCCCGTCTTTGCCCAGAACGAGTTGCCGCCTTCGGTGCGCGAGCAACTGCCGGTGCTCCAGGTCACGGGCGCCACCTATTCCAGCAATCCCGCCCACCGCATGGCCATCGTCAATGGCCAGGTGCTGCAGGAGGGGGACCAGGCCGCACCGGGGCTCAAGCTCGAACGCATCGAGCAGGGCCGCACGGTCTGGTCATTCCGCGGCTACCGCTACGCCGTGGCGCCGCAGTGACCGCTTCAGGTCCTAGCGCAGAAAGCGGCCGTCGCGGCCGATCAGCGTGAGCTCGACGAAGCGCGAGGCATTGCGGTCCGGCGTGCTGGCGTTGACCTCGAAACCGCCCAGGTCCCATTTCTTGAGGTTCCAGGTGGCGTCGATGAAGGCGGCGCGTGTCGGGTTGCGGCCCGCGCGCTGCAGTGCCTCGGCAAACACGCGCGCATTGAGATAGCCTTCCAGCGCCAGGTGCGAGGGTTCGGCCGTGGCGCCCGACGCCTTCCAGGCGGTCTGGAAATCGCGCACCACCGGCATCACCACGTTGGAGGGCAGGGGCACGACCTGCGAGATGGCCATGCCCGTGGCGTCGGCGCCCAGGGCCTTCACCGTGGCGGGCGTGCCCATGACGGACAGGGCATACAGCGTCACGCCGCGCTTGAGCGCGCGGAAGGCCTTCACGAACTCCAGCGTGGGCTTGCCGGCCAGGCCGATGACGATGGCTTCCAGGTCGGTGCCTGCCAGCTTGGCCGCCGCTGCACCGGCGTCCGAAGCATTGCTCTCCACCGTCACGGTCACCGCGGCAGGCAGCTTGAGCCGGCCCATGGACTGCTCGGCGGCGCTGAAGACTTCCTTGCCGAAGGAGTTGTTCTGGTAGACGATGCCGATGCGCTGGATACCGATGGTGGACAGGTGCTGCACCAGCTTCTCGGCCTCGTCCGCGTAGCTGGCGCGGATGTTGAACACGCTGCGCGCATTTTTCGTGCGGCTCAGCAGGGCGCCCGTGAAAGGGGCGAAAAAGGGCACGCCGCTCTCGACCACCTTGGGCAGCATGGCCTCGATCATGGGCGTGCCCATGCAGTTGAAGAGGGCGAAGTTGCCTGTATCGGCCAGGAACTTGTCCACATTGGCCAGGGCCTTGGGGACTTCGTAGGCGTCGTCCAGCGTGGTCAACTCGATGCTGCGGCCGTGGACGCCGCCCTTGGCATTGATGCCGGCAAAGGCCGCCTTGGCGCCCTGGTGCATGGCCGAACCGAGATCGCCCAGGGGGCCGGTGAGGGCGGTGGACTGGCCGATGCGGATCGGCGCGTCCTGTGCCAGGGCACGGCTGCTGCCCCAGTGTGCCAGGGGCAGGGCGATGGCGCCGGCCAGCAGGGTGCGCCGGCGCAGCGCCGGCTGGGAGGGGTGGATACCGCCTGTCGTCATGTCGTGATGTCTCCGTACGCTTGGAATGGGGGCCCGGGTCCCCTCGGAAGGCCATCATCCGCAGCTGATTGGTGAAAATCTATCGTTGCGGCGACAATTCGCATCGTGGTATTCCCTCACGCATTCCGCCGCCGAGCCCCATGAACCAGGACCTGTCACTGCACCAGCGCCGGCGCCTGCCCACGGAGGCCGAGCTGGCCAACATCCCCTGGCTGACGCAGCTGCAGCCGGCCGAGCGCGAACGTGCCGAGGCGGCGCTGCTGGTGGGTGACGCGGCCCCGGGTGACTATGTGTGCCGCGTGGGCCGACCCGTGACCTATTGGTTCGGCGTGGTGGAGGGGCTGCTCAAGATGAGCAGCGACAACGCGCAGGGCCAGACCATGACCTATACCGGCGTGCCGCCCGGCGGCTGGTTCGGCGAGGGCACGGCCATGAAGCGCGAACCCTACCGCTACAACATCCAGGCACTGCGCAAGAGCATCGTGGCGGGCCTGCCGATCGACACCTTCCACTGGCTGCTGGACCACTCCATCGGCTTCAACCGCTTCGTGATGAACCAGCTCAACGAGCGCCTGGGCCAGTTCATCGCCGCGCGCGAGATCGACCGGCTGAACAACCCCGATGTGCGCGTGGCGCGCAGCCTCGCCTCCCTCTTCAACCCGGTGCTCTACCCCGGGGTGGGCGAGGTGCTGCGCATCACGCAGCAGGAGCTGGCCTACCTGGTGGGGCTGTCGCGCCAGCGTGTGAACGAGGCGCTGGCGGCGCTGGAGGTGCAAGGGGCCATCCGCGTGGAATACGGAGGCCTGCGCGTGCTGGACCTCGCGGCGCTGCAGTCCAGCATCTTCCAGCGCCTGGCGGAACCGCGTGCCGCCGCTTCCGGCGCGTCCTAGCCGCGCGGCAGGGCGGGGACGCCGGCCTTGCGCTGGCCCACCGCCGGGACGGGCGCGGGCACGGCTGCCACCGCCTCGGACGCACCCTGCCATTCGCGGTCATCGGCGCGCTCGCGGCGCAGGCGGAAGGTGTGCACCATCTGCGTCAGGCGGCCGGCCTGCTCCTTGAGGCTGTCGGCCGCGGCGGCACCTTCTTCCACCAGGGCAGCGTTCTGCTGCGTCATCTCTTCGAGCGCGCCCACGGACTGGCTGACCTCGCCGATGCGCTGGCTCTGCTCCTGCGTCGCAGCGGTGATCTCGCCCATGATGTCGGACACGCGGCGCACGGACATCACCAGCTCCTCGATGGTCTTGCCCGCATGGTTCACCAGGGTGCTGCCTTCCTGCACATGCTCGACGCTGGCGCCGATCAGGGTCTTGATCTCCCGCGCCGCCTGGGCGGCGCGGCCGGCCAGGTTGCGCACCTCGCTGGCCACCACGGCGAAGCCGCGGCCCTGCTCCCCGGCCCGGGCGGCTTCCACGGCGGCGTTGAGGGCCAGGATGTTGGTCTGGAAGGCGATGCCGTCGATCACGCTGGTGATGTCGGCAATCTTGCGCGAGCTGCCGCTGATGGTGTCCATGGTGCGCACCACCTGCGAAACCACTTCGCCACCGCGCGTGGCAGCATCCGATGCCGAGGAGGCCAACTGGTTGGCTTGGCGTGCGGCATCGGCGCTCTGCGACACGGTGCCCGTCAGGTCGGCCAGGGCATTGGCGGCGCCCTGCAGGTTGTGCGAGGTCTGCTCGGTGCGCTGGCTCAGGTCGAGGTTGCCCGAGGCCACTTCAGAACTGGCCACGAGGATGGATTCCGCCGTTCCACCGATATCGCCCACCAGGCTGCGCAGGCGGTCCTGCATGGCGGCGATGGCTTCGAGCAGGCGGCCGGTCTCGTCGTGGATGCGCACCTCCACCTGCGAGGTCAGGTCGCCGCGCGCGATGCGCTCGGCCACCACGACCGCGCGGCCGATGGGGGCCGTGATGCTGCTGGTGATGCGCCAGGCGATCAAAGCGCCTAGGCCGATGGCCAGCAGCACCAGCAGGCCGCCGGTCCAGCGCGCGCGGCTTTGCGTGACCTCGGCCGAGGCCGTGGCTTCGCTGTTCAAGGTGTTCTGCAGCTCGATCAACTGGGCCAGCTTGCCGCGCCAGGCGGCCTCCAGCGGGGCCACCTTGGTCATGAGGTTCAGCGTGGCGCTCACGGTATCGCCATCGTCGGCGGCCTTCATCGCGGCATCCAGTTCCGGGCGCGTCTTGCGGCCCAGTTCCTGGGCTTCGGCCAACAGCTTGCGCTCGGCCTCGCTCGTGCCCTCGGCCTTGAGCAGGTCGGCCAGGCTGGCTTCCTGGCGGGCATAGCCCTGCAGGGATTTCTCGGCGTTCTTGATCTGGTCGCGCGCCTGCTTGGGGTCGATCTCATTGAGCATGGCAGCCGAGCGGCTCTGGATGCCGATGGCGCTCACGCTGTCCAGCATCTCGTTGACCAGCCGGGTCTTGGTGGCGCCGGTGCCGGTGACCTGCTGCAGGTGCTCATGCAGCTTGCCGACCGAGAACTGGCCCACGGCGGCCACGGCAATCAGCAGCACCAGCAGGCAGCCGAAACCCAGGCCCAGGCGGCTGGAGATCGACAAAGATTTGAGGGACGAGGCGGCCGGCATGGGGGTCCTTGGCTGTTGAATTCGATGGGGTGGCACGAAGCAATAACGGTGCCCAGACGGGCGGTGGGCCCGCCCCGCTTATGGCGTGGAAGGCGCACACAGTGTAGGGATAAATGTCACAAAATGTTATGACGCTTCAGGATGGCCCCATGCAGCGCCCGCATAGGGCTTGTTACAAATGAGCGCTTCCTCCGCGAACGGTTGGAGGGAGGGCTGGCGGCAACAGGCGCCGACCCGGGCGCCGGCATGCAACTGCCCGTTGTTACATAGATCCCTTGGCATGGGTGCTATCTTTTTTGATGATGGCCAAGGAAGTGCATGGTCACTGTAATACGCCACGCCCAGGGTCTATCGGGTATAAACCCGTTACAGTTTCTGCAAAGGATCTTCCATGAGCCGCTTCCACACCTCTCCTCGTTTGCGCGGTGTCCTGGGCACTCTGGTGCTGATGGGCCTGGCTGCTTGTACCGGGGGCCCGATGCCCGATGCATCCGAGCGCCGCGAACGCCTCGTGGCGGTGACCGCAGACCACGAACTCATCGTGTTCGAGGCGCGCCGGCCCGACACCATTCTCGAGCGCCGGCGCGTGACGGGACTGGCCTCCGGCGAGCGGCTGATCGGTGTGGATTTCCGCGTGGCCAAGGGCGTGCTGTATGCCCTGTCGCAGGCCGGGCGCCTGTACACGCTGGACATCTCCAGCGGGGCCTTGACGGCGGTGGGCACCGCACCGGCCGCGGTGTCGCTCACCGGGGCGTCCTTTGGTTTCGACTTCAATCCGGCGGCGGACCGCATCCGCGTGGTGTCGTCTTCCGGGCTCAACCTGCGGCTGCATCCCGACACCGGCGCCCTGGTCGATGGTGACCCTGCCCAGCCGGGCGTGCAACCCGACCCCGCGCTGCATTACGTGGCCGGTGACGTCAATGTCGGTCGCGTGCCCGACGTGGTGGCTGCGGGCTACACCTACAACCCGCAGGACAGCAAGATCACCACCAACTACGCCATCGACCGCGCCCGCGGTGCCCTGGTGATGCAGGGCTCGCGCGAAGGAGAAACGCCCGTGGTCTCGCCCAATACCGGCCAACTGCGCACCATCGGCCCCCTGGGCCTGGGGCCGCTCTCCGATGCCTCCTTCGACATCTCCGACGTGGGCAATGTGGCCCTGCTGGCCGCGCGCACGTCCACCGATCCGCGCTCGCGCCTGTACAAGGTGGACCTGGCAACCGGCCGGGCCATCTCGCTGGGCGTGATCGGCAGCGGCGCGGCATTGGCGGGCCTGGCCATAGAACCATGAGCGCGCAGCCCGTCCTGGCGCGGCAACGCTCGCTGGTGCACGGGCGTGTGCTGGTGGGCTGTGTGGCGGCCATGGCGGGCCTGGTGCAGGCCGCCTCGGTCCAGGTGGACCTGAGCGACGCGGCGGGCAAGCCCCTGGCCGATGCCGTGGTGTTCCTCGAATCGGCGGAGGCCCGGCGCCTGGTCAAGCCCCAGCCCGGTGTGGAGATGGCGCAGGAGAAGCGCCAGTTCGTGCCGGTGGCGATGGTGATCCCGGTGGGCACGGAGGTGCTGTTCCCCAACCGCGACACGGTGCGGCACCATGTCTATTCCTTTTCGCCCACCAAGAAGTTCGAGCTCAAGCTGTACACGGGAACACCGAGCAAGCCCGTCCTCTTCGACCAGGCCGGTGTGGTGGTGCTGGGCTGCAACATCCATGACCAGATGGCCGGCTGGATCCTCGTGGTGGACACGCCTTACTACGCCAGCTCGCCCGCGACCGGCAAGGTGCAGATCGACAATGTGGCCCCGGGCAGCTACAAGCTGCGGGCCTGGCACCACCGGCTGCCGGTGGGCGCGCCGGCCCTGGAGCAGGCGCTGACCGTGCCGACCACGGGCACGGCCAGTGCCTCGGTGCGCATGGCGGGGCTGCAACCTTGAACCTTTCCGTGCTGCGGCGCAGCCTCATCCTGAGGCTGGTGGGCATCTCGCTGCTGCTGCTGCTCATCGTGCAGGCAGCCGGGTTTGCGGTGGTGCGGGCCTCCATCGAGCGCAATGCACGCAGCCAGATCGCACGCGCCCTGGATACCGACGAGAACGTCTGGCGGCGCCTGCTCGACCAGAATGCGGAGAAGCTGCGCCAGGGCTCGGCCCTGCTGGCGGCCGACTACGGCTTTCGCTCGGCCATCAATTCGGATGACGAGGAGACCATCCAGTCGGTGCTGGAGAACCACGGTAGCCGCATCGGCGCGGCCGTGACCGCGCTGCTGGGCACCAACCTGGAGCTGCGCGCGGCCAGCCTGTCGGACGACATGCTGGACTTTCCCGCCACGCTGCGCCGGGTCGTGCCGCCCCTGGCAGCCCAGCCCCAGGGCAGCCAGGTGGCCATGATGGCCGGCGTGCCCTACCAGTTCGTGATGGTGCCCATGCGGGCGCCGGTGGTCATCGGCTGGGTGCTGATGGGTTTCCCCATCGACCAGCCGCTGGCCGAGGAAATGCGGCGCCTGCTGTCGGTGCAGGTGGCGGTGGTGGTCAAGGCGGCAGATGGCAGCGTGTCGGTGCCCGTGACCACGCTGTCGGCCCCGGCCCTGGCCAGCCTGCACCGCCAGGGCCTGCCGCTGGCGGAGCTGAGGACCGGCGAGGGGACGCTGCTGGTGCGCGAGGCACCCCTGGGCAACGCGGGCAGCGAGGTGAGGACACTGCTGCTGCGCTCGGTGGACGAGGTCGTGGTGCCGTACCAGCAGTTGCAGGTGCTGCTGGCCATCATCACCGTCGCGGGCGTGCTGCTCTTCGCGGCCGGCACCGGGCTGGTGGCGCAGCGCCTGACCACGCCCCTGCGCTCGCTGCTGGCCGCCACGCAGCGCCTGTCGCGGGGGGAATACGGGGTGCCGCTGGGTCACACCGATCGCAAGGACGAAATCGGCAACCTGGCCCGGTCCTTCGACCGCATGCGCCTCGATATCGGCAGCCAGCAGGCCGAGATCCGCCGCCTGGCCTATTGGGACCGGCTCACCGGCCTGCCCAACCGGGAGCGCTTTCGCGAAGCCGTGGTGCACGCCATCGACGCCCAGGTGGGCGACGCTCTGCGGCCCCTGACGGTGCTCACGCTCGATCTGGACCGCTTCAAGCACGTGAACGACGTGCTTGGCTATGCCTTCGGCGACCGCCTGCTGCAGGCCGTGGCCGAGCGCCTGCAAAAGCAGGTGCTGGGCGACAGCGACATGGTGGCCCGGCTTGGTGGCAACGAGTTCGCGCTGCTGTTGCTGCGCACCGACGCCAAGGGGGCCCATGCCGTGGCCCAGCGCATCAACCAGTCGTTCGAGGAGCCTCTGGCTTTCGAGGACCAGACGGTGGACCTGAGCGCCGGCATGGGGTTTGCCTGCTGGCCCGCCGATGCGGAGGATGCGGACACGCTGCTCAGCCGCTCCGAGATCGCCATGTACGCGGCCAAGCGCAAGCTCAGCGGTGCGCTGCGCTATGACGCCTCGTTCGACTCGGCCAGCACCCAGACCTTGTCGCTGCTGACCGAGCTGCGCCGCGCCGTGGAGCACGACGAACTGCGCCTGTACCTGCAGCCCAAGGTGCCGCTGCATGGGCAGGGCGGGCTGGCGGCCGAGGCCCTGGTGCGCTGGCAGCATCCTCAGCGCGGCCTGGTGCCGCCCATGGACTTCATCCCGTTTGCCGAGCAGACGGGCTTTGTGCGCCAGCTCACGCTGTGGATGTTCGAGGAGGTGGCGCGCCTGCTGGCCGACCCGCGCACGGCCGCCATGCCGCTGCGCATCTCGGTCAACCTGTCCACGCGCGATCTGCTGGACCCGGAGTTGCACATCCGTTTGGGCGCCATCCTGGCGCGCCACGGTGTGCAGGCCGGTGCCTTCTGCCTGGAGATCACCGAGAGCGCCATCATGGACGACCCCCTGCGTGCCGAAGCCATGCTCAACCGCCTGTCCGAGCAGGGCTTCAAGCTCTCCATCGACGACTTCGGCACCGGCTATTCGTCGCTGGCCTACCTCAAGCGCCTGCCGGTGGACGAGCTCAAGATCGACAAATCCTTCGTGATGGGCATGGAGTCGGGCGAGGACGACGCCATGATCGTGCGCTCCACCATCGACCTGGCGCACAACCTCGGGCTCACGGTGGTGGCCGAGGGGGTGGAGAATTTGGCCATCCTGGATCGGCTGCGCGCCCTGTCCTGCGACGAGGCCCAGGGCTACCACATCAGCCGCCCACTGGGCGCCGAGGATTTTCTGGCCTGGCAGGCGCGCCAGCTTGCCGGCTCCAGCGCCTGAGACCACCCGCGCTCGTTCCTGGGGCCTTGGCGCTGCCGTTCGGCACCTTATTGGCCCCGGTATGGCACCAAGCCGCGCGAAGAGGGGAAAATACGGTCAATGCCTTCTTCCCGACCCCCTGCCGCCCCGCCCACCGAGCCCGAGGGCCAGCCCCGGCGCGCCGTGCTGCGCCGCCCGGCCACGCCGGCGGCACCAGCCGCCCCCTCCACCGCCACGCAACGCGCTCTGGCCGCCCTGCAGGGCAAGGCCGAACCCGCTCCCCGCCCCCCCGCGCGACCTGCCAGGCCGCCCGCGCGTGGCAACGTCTGGCGTGCGGATGCCGCGCCGCCAGCCACCCCGCGTGGCGCCGTGCAGGCCGCCGCTGGCCGGCCAGCAGGCCCGGGGGCTGCATCTGCGCCCGCGCGTCCGCCCATGCCGGTCAAGCCCGTCGCAGCGGCCGATGGCAGTGCGCGCCTGAACAAGCGCATGGCCGAACTCGGCCTGTGCTCGCGGCGCGAGGCCGACGACTGGATTGCCCAGGGCTGGGTCAAGGTCAACGGCGCAGTGGCGACCATGGGCCTGCAGGTGCTGCCCACCGACCGCATCGAGGTGGACAAGAAGGCCCAGGGCCGGCAGGAGCAGCAGGTCACCATCCTGCTGCACAAGCCGGTCGGCTATGTGAGCGGGCAGGCCGAGGACGGCCACACCCCGGCCGTGGCACTGATCAACCCGCGCACCCACTGGCGCGACGATCCGGGCCGCATGCGCTTTTCGCCGCCGCAGCTGCGCGGTCTGGCGCCTGCGGGGCGGCTGGACATCGACTCGGTGGGGCTGCTGGTGCTGACGCAGGACGGCCGTGTGGCGCGCCAACTGATCGGAGAAGACTCCACGGTGGACAAGGAGTACCTGGTGCGCGTGCAGTACGGCGAGGTGGCGACCGACGTGCAGGCCGTGTTCCCGGCCGCGCAGCTGGCCCGCCTGTGCCATGGGCTGGAACTCGACGGCCAGCCGCTCAAGCGCGCCAAGGTGGAGTGGCAGAACCCCGAGCAGTTGCGCTTCGTGCTCACCGAAGGCAAGAAGCGCCAGATCCGCCGCATGTGCGAGCTGGTAGGCCTCAAGGTGGTGGGGCTCAAGCGCATCCGCATCGGGCGGGTGACCCTGGGCAACCTGCCCGTGGGGCAATGGCGCTACCTGCTGCCGCACGAGCAGTTCTGAGAGGCTGAGAATCTTTTGTCCATGCCCGCCTTGCACGCCAAAACACCCCGGCTCGTCGTTGCAAGTGCTCGCCATAGCCCGAGCTATGGCTGCGCTTTGCGTCTGGATCCGAGGCGTTTTGACGCGCCCTCCGGTCACGGCCAAAAAATTCCCAGCCTCTGAGTCCTGCGCGGCTCCCGCCACTTCCCACCGACCGGAGCCCGCCATGCCATCCAAACCCTCTCCCGCGCGTGCCCTGCGCCAGTTGCGGCCCTCCGACCTGCGCGGCGCAGCCCGCCTGGCCGCCCAGGCCACAGCCAGCATCAGCCGCGTGGCCGAGGGCGTGCACCAATCGGTGCTGGGCACCATGGGACTGCCGGGCGCCGCCACGCCGGGGCGGGCGCGTGGCCTGACCGGCATGGTCTATGGAGGCGTGCGGGGCATCACGCACCTCGTCGATGCGGGCCTGCAGGCCGCCTTGCTGCGGCTGGAGCCGCTGCTGGGCGCGCCCGGGCCGGCGCAGGAGGCGCCGCGCGAGCGGCTGGCCGTGCTGGCCGCGCTCAATGGCGTGATGGGCGACCGCCTGGCGGAGGATGGCAACCCGCTGGCCAGCGCCATGGGCTTTTACCAGCACGGACGGCCGCTGGAACCGGTGGCCCTGGGCGCGGCCGGTACGGCATCGGGCCATCTGCTGGTGCTGGTGCACGGCCTGTGCATGAACGACCTGCAATGGGAACACGAAGGCCATGACCACGGTGCCCACCTGGCACAGGCCCTGGGCTGCACGCCCGTGTACCTGCGCTACAACACGGGGCTGCACACGTCGACCAATGGCGCGGAGCTGGCGCACCAGCTGCAGGCCCTGGTGGCCGCCTGGCCGGTGCCGCTCGCGCGCTTGAGCATCGTGGGCCACAGCATGGGGGGCCTGGTGGCGCGCAGTGCCTGCCACCAGGCCGAACAGGCAGGACTGCCCTGGCGCGGCCGGCTGCACCATCTGGTGTGCCTGGGCACGCCGCACCATGGTGCGCCGCTGGAGCGTGCGGGCCACTGGGTGGACCGGCTGCTTGGCAGCACCCCGTACTCGCGCCCCTTTGTTCGGCTGACCGGCCTGCGCAGCGCCGGCATCACCGACCTGCGCCATGGCCATGTGCTGGATGCCGACTGGCAGGGGCGCGACCGTTTCCGCAAGAGCCCGGACCTGCGCACCCCCGTGCCGTTGCCTGCAGGCGTACTGTGCGCTACCGTGGCGGCCACCCTGGCTGCCCAGCGCAGTCCCATGGCCGAGCGGCTGGTCGGCGATGGGCTGGTACCGCTGCACAGTGCCCTGGGCTGGCATGATGACCCTGCCAGGCGGCTGGAATTTGCGAGGGCCCAGCAGTGCGTGGTGCACCGGGCCGGGCACCTGCAGCTGCTGGGAGATGCCCGCGTGGCCCGACAATTGGTGCGCTGGCTGGCACCGGCAGGCTGAGCCGGGGTGCCGGCTGTCGCCTTTATTTGCACCGGTATGCCAATGGGCGCGCGGGCATTGCTACCATCGTGCCATTCGCGCCGCATGTAACAAGGAGAAACACAGTGAGCGACAAAAAATACCGCCTCGTGACCCGCAGTGACTTTGACGGCCTGGTGTGCGCCGTGCTGCTCAACGAGCTGGACATGATCGACGAGATCACTTTCGTGCACCCCAAGGACATGCAAGACGGCAAGGTACCCATCACCGAGCGGGACATCACCACCAACCTGCCCTACGTGCCCGGTGCGCACCTGGTGTTCGATCACCACGAGTCGGAGACCATCCGCAACTCGGGGCGGCGCGACAGCAACCACATCATCGAGGCGCATGCGCCTTCGGCGGCGCGCGTGGTCTACAACCACTACGGCGGCAAGGCGGCCTTTCCACGCATCACCGACGAGATGATGGCGGCCGTGGACCAGGCCGATTCGGCACAGTACTCGCGCGAGGACATCCTGAACCCCGAGGGCTGGGTGCTGCTCAACTACCTCATGGATTCGCGCACCGGCCTGGGCCGTTTCCGCGAGTTCCGCATCAGCAACTATGCGCTGATGATGGACCTGATCAAGTACTGCCGCGACCACAGCATCGAGGAGATCCTGGCACTGCCCGATGTGCAGGAGCGCGTGGCGCTCTACCGTGAGCATGCGCCCAAGGCCAAGGAGCAACTGCAGCGCTGCGCCATCAAGATCAGCAACCTGGTGGTGCTGGACCTGCGCGACGAGGAGACCATCTGGGCGACCAACCGCTTCATGATCTACGCGCTGTTCCCCACGGCCAACATCTCGATCCACATGATGTGGGGGCTGCAGAAGCAGAACACGGTGCTGGCCACGGGCAAGTCCATCCTGGACCGCAGCAGCCAGACCCATGTGGGCAACCTCATGCTGGAGTTCGGCGGTGGTGGCCATGCCGCAGCGGGCACCTGCCAGGTGGCCAACGACAAGGCCGACACCATCCTGCAGGCGCTGATCCAGCGCATCACGCTGGACCGCTGAGCTCAATCCTCCCCGAACAGCACCCGGTACAGGGCGGCGCCCAGCAGTGCGCCGGCCAGCGGGGCAGCCCAGAAGAGCCACAGTTCGGTGAGCGCATGGGCCGGGCCGAACAGGGCCGGGCCGGTGCTGCGCGCCGGGTTGACCGAGGTGTTGGTCACCGGGATCGAGACCAGGTGGATCAGCGCCAGGCACAGGCCGATCGCGAGCCCGCCTGCGCCATCGGCCGCCCGGCGCGAGGTGGCGCCCAGGATCACGATGAGGAAGATGGCCGTGAGCACCACTTCGGTCACCAGCGCGGCCACCAGCCCGTAGCCGCCAGGAGAATGCTCGCCATAGCCATTGGTGGCAAAGCCGCCGATGTCGACCCCCGGCTTGCCGGTCGCGACCAGGTACAGCAGGCCCGCCGCCACCGTGGCGCCCAGCACCTGGGCCGCAACATAGCCCGGCAGCTCCGAGGCCTTGAACCGCCCCCCGATCACCAGGCCGAGCGACACCGCCGGGTTGAAATGCCCGCCCGAGATGGGGCCGAGCGCATAGGCTGCGGTCAGCACCGTGAGGCCGAAGGCCAGCGAGACGCCCAGGAAGCCGATGCCCAGTTGCGGAAACGCTGCGGCCAGCACGGCACTGCCGCAGCCGCCGAAGACGAGCCAGAAAGTGCCGAGAAACTCGGCCGACCATTTTTGAAGAGAAGTGGGCATGGGAAACGCGTCCAAAGGCTTGGCTGGCAGCACCCGCCGCAGCACGGGATGCATCTTATGGCGCCCAAATGGTCGTTACCAGCGCCAACGACCCTCCAATTGTCAACAATGCGCGGTAAGCTCGCCCCGGTGCTGCCGTTGGCCTGCCAGTGCCTACATGCCCAGGGCCTTGAAATCGGCGCCGGTGCCCCGAAATGAACACGCGCGAATGACCTTCGCACGCCAGGTTCCGGCGTGCCGAAGGACCTTCCCCGAGACCGTACGAAAGCAACTCCAAGACACCATGAGCAACAAACAAACCCTGTCGTTCCAGGCCGAAGTGGCCCAACTCCTGCACCTGGTCACCCACTCGCTGTACTCCAACCAGGAAATCTTCCTGCGCGAACTGATCTCCAATGCTTCGGACGCGTGCGACAAGCTGCGCTTCGAGGCGCTGAACAACAATGCCCTGTACGAAGATGCGCCCAACCTCGAAGTGCGCGTGTCCTTCGACCAGGCCGCCAAGACCCTGACCATCACCGACAACGGCATCGGCATGACGGCGCAGGAGGCCATCGAGCACCTGGGGACCATCGCCAAGAGCGGCACCAAGGACTTCATGGGCAAGCTCTCGGGCGACCAGAAGGCCGATGCGCAGCTCATCGGCCAGTTCGGCGTGGGCTTTTACTCGGGCTTCATCGTGGCCGACAAGATCACCGTGGAATCGCGCCGCGCCGGTGTGGCGCCCGAAGAGGGCGTGCGCTGGACCAGTGGCGGCACGGGCGACTTCGAGGTCGAGGCCATCACGCGCGCCGCGCGCGGCACCAGCATCATCCTGCACCTGCGCGAAGAGGCCGAGGAATACCTCAACGCCTGGAAGCTCAAGTCCGTCATCGCCAAGTACTCGGACCACATCAGCCTGCCCATCCTGATGGAAAAAGAAGAGTGGAAGGACGGCGAGCTGATCAACCCTTCGGACGAGAGCGGTGGCCGCCAGCCCGGCGGCATGGTCAAGACCGGCGAGTGGGAGACCATCAACAAGGCCAGCGCCCTGTGGACCCGCCCCAAGAAGGACATCACGGAAGAGCAGTACCAGGAGTTCTACAAGGCCATCAGCCACGACCACGAGGCCCCACTGACCTGGGCGCACAACCGCGTGGAAGGCAACACCGAGTACACGCAGCTGCTGTACATCCCCGCCAAGGCCCCGTTCGACCTGTGGAACCGCGACAAGAAGGCCGGGGTGAAGCTCTACGTCAAGCGCGTGTTCATCATGGACGACGCAGAGGCGCTGATGCCCACCTACCTGCGCTTCGTCAAGGGCGTGATCGACTCGGCCGACCTGCCGCTCAACGTGAGCCGCGAGCTGCTGCAGGAAAGCCGCGATGTGCGCTCCATCCGCGAGGGCTCGACCAAGCGCGTGCTGTCCATGCTCGAAGACCTGGCCAAGCACGACAAGCATGAAGCCACCCCTGGCGACGACGGCGTGATCGATGTGGTCGATGCCGACGACAAGGCCAAGGAAGGCAAGTACACGGCGTTCTACAGCGAGTTCGGCTCGGTGCTCAAGGAAGGCCTGGGCGAGGACTTCGGCAACCGCGAGCGCCTGGCCAAGCTGCTGCGCTTTGCCAGCACCACCAGCGACACGGTGTCGGTCAGCTTCGCCGACTACAAGGCGCGCATGAAGGAAGGCCAGGAGGCCATTTACTACATCACCGCCGACACCCTGGCCGCGGCCAAGAACAGCCCGCAGCTCGAGGTCTTCAAGAAGAAGGGCATCGAGGTGCTGCTGATGACCGACCGCGTGGACGAGTGGGCGCTGAACTACCTGCACGACTTCGACGGCACGCCGCTGCAAAGCGTGGCCAAAGGCGCCGTGGACCTGGGCAAGCTGCAGGACGAAGCCGAGAAGAAGGCCGCCGAAGAGGCTGCCGAGGCCTTCAAGCCCCTGCTCGCCAAGCTCAAGGAGGCCCTGAAGGACAAGGCCGAGGATGTGCGCGTGACCACGCGCCTGGTCGATTCACCAGCCTGCCTGGTGGTGCAGGACGATGGCATGAGCACCCAGCTGGCGCGCATGCTCAAGCAGGCCGGTCAGCAGGCGCCCGAGTCCAAGCCCGTGCTGGAGGTGAATGCCGAGCATGCGCTGGTCAAGAAACTCGAAGGCAGCGTGCACTTCCACGACCTGGCGCACATCCTGTTCGACCAGGCCCTGCTGGCCGAAGGCGGCCTGCCGGCCGACCCTGCGGCCTACGTCAAGCGCGTGAACGCCTTGCTGGCCTGACCCGGGCCTGCCCTGGACGGCGTCTGTCCAGGGCGTTCCAATCCTGTCTGGCGCGCGGCGCGCGCCAGACAATCACTCCTCTTTGGCCTTGGCCATGATGCGCGCGTGCACGGCATCGCGCTGCGTGGGGTCTGCTTCGATCAGCAGCTTGAGCAGGCCATCGGGCAGTTCCGTGTACTGGCGCCGGTCGTTCTTGACCGGTACGTTGCGCCAGCCCGACAGCACCATCCAGCTCCACAGGTCGCGCGAGATGGGCTCGGTGACGTTCATCTTCACGTCACCGCGGATGATGGCCGTGCCCACGGCGGGAACGCTGCCCACGGGCGCGGGGCGGCGCTGCTGGCGGATATTGAGCAGGTTCCTGAAAACGTCTTTCATGGTGCGAGCCGGGGTGCGGTAGCGGATATGCCGACAAGCATATACGAGTCAACTCCCCATCCCAAGTGCCTGATGGTTACAACGACGGCCAGTTCAGGCGTTCAAAGGCTCCTCTTGCATGGCTTCGCATTGCTCGATCAGCATGTCCACCTGGCCGCGCCAGTAGTCGCTGCTGCCGAACCAGGGGAAGTTGACGGGGAAGATCGGGTCTTCCCAGCGCCGGGCCAGCCAGGCGCTGTAGTGGATGAGGCGCAGGGTGCGCAGTGGCTCGATGAGCGCCAGCTCGCGCCGGTCGAAGCTGCGGAACTGCTCGTAGCCCTCGACCAGGGCACTGAGCTGGTGCGTGCGCTGGCGCCGGTCCCCGGACAGCAGCATCCACAGGTCCTGCACCGCCGGGCCCATGCGGGCATCGTCCAGGTCCACGAAATGCGGGCCGCCACCGGGCAGGTCGGTCGGCGTCCAGAGGATGTTGCCCGGGTGGCAGTCGCCATGCAGGCGGATGGAGCGGGCCTGCGCGAGGCCGCTGGCGGCGACCAGTGCAAGCGCCTTGTCGCACTGCTCCTGCCAGGCCGATTGCATGTCCAGCGGGATCATGTCGTGGCCCAGCAGCCAGTCGCGCGATGCCGTGCCAAAGCCCTGCAGGTCCAGCGCCGGCCGTTGCACGAAGGCCTGGGCTGCACCCACGGTGTGGATGCGCGCGAGGAAGCGGCCGATCCATTCGAGCACGTCGAAGTCATCGAGCTCGGGCCCGCGTCCGCCGCGCCAGGGGCTTACGGAGAAGGAAAAGCCCTCGTGCCCATGCAGGGTGCTGCCGTTCAGTGCCATGGGGCCCACGGCAGGCACCTCGGCCGCCGTCAGCTCGGCGGCAAAGGCGTGCTCTTCGAGGATCTGGGCTTCGGTCCAGCGGCCAGGGCGGTAGAACTTGGCCACCACGCGCTGGCCGTCTTCCAGCGAGACCTGGTAGACGCGGTTTTCATACGACGACAAGGCCATGAGCCGGCCATCGCCGTGCAGGCCCACGCTGGCCAGCGCGTCGAGCACCTGGTCCGGAGTGAGGCGCGCGTAGGGGTGCTGGTCAGGTGGGCTGGCGGCGGTGTCGTTCGGGGGCAGTCGATTCATGCCCCGATTGTCCGCTGTGCGGGGACTTGACCGGATCAGAGCCCGCCCATGTGTCCGGTGCGTGGGTCACCCCCTCCCGCCAGCACAGCGGCAAACAGCGCCTCGACCGCCTCGGGGCCCTGGTGCTGCTGTACCTGCAGCCAGGGCGTGGGCGGGGCCTGCACTGCTGCGGCAAAGGCCTTCCAGGCGGCGACCAGCCGTTCGTTGAGCACCTGGGCGCCCCAGTCGTCGCGGCGCTTCTTGACCTGGGCAGGGGCGAAGAACATGGTCGGGCGCGGGCCCGGCAACTGGCCGGCACCGCCCAGGTCGTTCACATGGCTGGCGCCCACGGCGCAGCTGTAGGCCAGGGCGGCAAAGCGCTGGTGGATGGCCGCACGCAGGGCCACGCTGCCCGCGAAGTCGATATAGACGCAGGGCGTGGCCGCGTCGATGGACTCCAGTTGGTCGTAAGCGACCACCCGGTCATAGCAGCCCAGGCTTTCGCAGAAGGCCATGTTGGCTGCCGAGGTCAGGCCGATCACTTCCAGGCCCTCGCGCTGCGCGAGCTGGAAGGCCGTGCCATAGGCCGTCTTGCTCGACGCGCTGGACAGCAGCAGGCGCTGGGTGCCGAAGAACTGCTGGTCGGCCATGAAATCGTCGATCAGCCACGACGTGACGAACAGCGGGCGCAGCAGGGCCTGCACGTCCTCGGTGTCCGGCGTGTAGAACGGGTCGGTGCCGGTGCGCACGTACTGGTTGTACACGGCATGCAGTTTGGCGCGGTGCGCCACGCCGTCATGAAAGCCTGTCTCGGTCAGCCGGGCCGGGGTGAGCACGGCATGGGTGGACATGGGCCAGTAGCCATAAAGCCGCTCGCCCACGGCCACGCCGGGGTGCAGCGACTGCACCACTGTGCCAAAGCCCCACACGGGCACGATGCCCCAGCCCGTCTCGTCCGAAGGGAAGAACTGCCAATATTCCAGCATGCCGCCCATGGCGGCGTAGGTGATGTTGTTGGCCGTGAGCGCAAAGCGCTCCACGCGCACGCGCACCTGGCCATCGGCCAGAGGAACATCCTGCGTGGTGCGCAGGGCCGTGTGGGCCAGGGCATCCTGGCGTACGAGGAGGGTGGTGGTGCTCATGGCCGCACGCTAAACGAATCCGCAAGGGCGCTCAAGCGGGCAGGAGCACCTGCGCGACACCCGCGCAGCAAAAAAGCCCACCGGCATGCGCCAGTGGGCTTTTTCTGAACCGCTTGCGGGCAGCTCAGGCGTTGCGGGCCGAGGGCTTGTCCAGTGCCAGCACCAGGGCCAGCGCGATGATGGCGGGCAGGGCCTGGGTGTAGAAGATCTTGGGCACGGCCGTGGCGGCGCCGAAGACGCCGGCCACGATCACGCAGGCCAGGAAAAAGATCTTGAACAGCCGGTTGCTGGTGAACAGGCCCCAGAACAGGCCGGCCGACAGGAACCCGTTGTACAGGCCCTGGTTGGCGGCCAGCGTGACCGTGGCATCGGCCAGCTCCTGGGTCAGGTTGAAGGTCTTCAGGCCCAGGGGCTTGTTCCAGAAGAACATCTCCAGCACCAGGATGTAGGCATGCTCGATGGCCACCAGGGCCACCGCGATGCGGGGGAGCAGCAGCCGGCCCATGGATTACGCCAGGGTGATCTTGACGTCGATGTTGCCGCGCGTGGCGTTGGAGTAGGGGCAGACCTGGTGGGCTGCGTCCACCAGCTTCTGGGCCGTGGCGGTGTCCAGGCCGGGCAGGCTGACCTTCAGGCGGGCGGCAATGCCATAAGCGTTCGGGATGGGCCCCAGGTCGACTTCGGCGTCGATGGACACGTCCTGTGGCACGGGGATGCCGATCTTGCCGCCGACGGCCTTCATGGCGCCGATGAAGCAGGCTGCGTAGCCCGAGGCGAACAGCTGCTCGGGGTTGGTGCCGGTGCCCGAGGTGCCGGGCGAGGACAGCTTGACTTCCAGGCGGCCGTCGTCGGTCTTGGCGGCGCCATCACGGCCACCGGTCACGTGGGACTTGGCGGTGTAGAGGACTTTTTCGAGTTGCGTCATGGTGTCTTCCTTTGCAGTGGGTCAATGAATGTCCGGAGGTGGACGGGGAACGAAATAAACCGGGTCAGCGTGGCGGCTGGATCCGATCGCGGAACGTTTTGAGCTGCCCGGTCAGCGCAGTCAGCTCGGGCACGGTGCACTGGCTGGCTTCGAGCACGCAGGGTGGAATGGCCTCGGCCTTGTCGCGCAGCGCCCGGCCCGGGGCCGTGAGGCTGATGCGCACGCGGCGCTCGTCCTGCGCATCGCGGATGCGGGCGATCAGGCCCGAAGTCTCCAGGCGCTTGAGCAGCGGGGTCAGCGTGCCCGAATCGAGGAACAGGCGCTCGCCGAGTTCGGAGACGGTCACGCCGTCCTGCTCCCACAGCACCAGCATCACCAGGTACTGGGGGTAGGTCAGGCCCACGGTCTCCAGCAATGGCTTGTACAGCTTGGTCATGGCCAGCGAGGCGGAATACAGCGCGAAGCACACCTGGTTGTCCAGGCGCAGCAGGGCCGGGCTGGGGGTCTGGGTGGAGGGGTTGCTGCGTGCCATGGGGTGAATTGTGCGGTGAAATTGAATTGTGTGCAATTCAGTTGTGTAATCTTTTGTTGCGAAGTCGGATTCTGGACCGGTGCGCTGTGCAGCGGGGGCAAAGGTGCTATTCACGCACGGCGCGCGTGCATGTGCAAGCGCCCGTTGGCAACAGGGCGTGACGTGGCAGCGGGCTGGGCGGGGACTGTCAGCGGCCCGTGAAGCGGGCAGGGCGCCTTTCCACGAAGGCGCGCACGCCCTCGGCCGCGTCCTCGCTGTTGGCCAGCTGTTTCTGCACGGGGATGAACTCGGCTACCGCAGCGGCCTGGCCCTGCTCGATGGCCTTGAGCACGTTGAGCCGGGTGGCGACCACGGCCAGCGGGGCCTGGGCCTCGATGCGTTGGGCGATCGCCAGTGCTTCATCGAGCACCTGGGCGGCGGGCACCACCTTCTGCACAAAGTTCAGGCGCAGCGCCTCGGCGCTGCCGAACTCGTCGGCGGTCAAGAGGTGCAGCAAGGCATTGCCGGTGCCCGCGCGCTCGGCCATGCGCAGTGTGGCACCGCCCGTGGCCATGATGCCGCGCTGCACCTCCATCTGCGAGAAGCGGCAGTCATCGGCGGCGACCACGATGTCGGCGCCCAGCATGAGTTCGATGCCCACCGTGAAGCAGATGCCCTTGACCGCCACCACCATGGGCTTGCTGCGCCGCCGGTAGCCGGGCAGCCCGTAGTCGTGAGGCTCCACCAGGCCCTCGGGGATGGCCTTCTCGCCGCGCTGCATGTAGGCGCTGACGGCCGGCAGGTCCAGGCCCGCCGTGAAATGGTCGCCAAAGGCATGCAGCACGCCGACGCGCAGGGTGGGGTCGTCATCCAGCCGGGTATAGGCCTCGGCCAGCTGGCGGAACATGGGGGGCGTCCAGCCATTGCGCTTGGCCGGGCGGTTGATGCCGATCAGCAGCACATGGCCGAGCACCTGGGTATCGATGCAGCCTTCGGCTGGGGGCGTGGTGGGGGTGATGGGGGTTGTTGTCATGGGCGTGGATGTCTCCTTGCCCATGATTGAAAACCCAAGGGAAACAGCGCGCCGTCCCCGGGGAGACAGCGCGCAAAGCCACGTCAGTAGGTATAGACGCCATGGCCCGTTTTGCGGCCCAGGCGGCCGGCGGCCACCATTTCCTTGAGCAGGGGGCAGGGGCGGTACTTGCTGTCGCCAAACTCGGTGAGGTAGACGTCCATCACGGCCAGGCACACGTCCAGGCCGATCATGTCGGCCAGCGCCAGCGGGCCGATGGGCTGGTTGCAGCCGAGCTTCATGCCGGCGTCGATGTCCTCGGGCGTGGCCAGGCCTTCGGCCAGCACGAAGAAGGCCTCGTTGATCATGGGCACCAGGATGCGGTTGACCACGAAGCCAGGCGCGTTCTTCACGGTGATGGGGCTCTTGCCCAGGGCCTCGGCCAGCGCCTTCACGGCGTCGTGCGTGGCATCGCTGGTCTGCAGGCCGCGGATGATCTCCACCAGCGCCATCATGGGCACGGGGTTGAAGAAGTGCATGCCGATGAAACGGTCGGCGCGCGAGGTGGCAGCGGCCAGCTTGGTGATGGAGATCGAGGAGGTGTTCGAGGCGATCAGCACCTCGGGGGCGACCAGGGCGTCCACCTGCTTGAGGATCTTGAGCTTGAGCTCGTAGTTCTCGGTCGCGGCCTCGATCACCAGCTGCGCAGCCTTGAGGTCGTCGTAGCTGGTGGAGACCTTGATGCGCGCCAGCGCGGAATCCTTGTCGGCGGCGGTGATCTTGTCCTTCTTGATCAGGCGGTCCAGGCTGCCGGACACGGTGGCCAGGCCTTTTTGCACCGCAGCATCGGAGATGTCCACCATCACCACGTCGATGCCCGACACCGCGCAGGCCTGCGCAATGCCGTTGCCCATGGTGCCTGCGCCGATGATGCCAACGGTTTGAATCGTCATATAGAGAGCTCTCTTCAAAGTGAAACGGATGGGCGCCATGGTAAGCCGAATCGCACGCCCGTTCGGTTATGGTCCATCGGGTCCGTGCCCGGCGAAGGCTCCGCGCACGGCCTGGAGACAAAAAACATGTTGTTCGACTACATCGTGATCGGGGGCGGCTCGGCCGGCTCCGTGCTGGCCGGCCGGCTCACCGAAGACCCCTCCGTGCGTGTCTGCCTGCTCGAAGCCGGGCCCGCCGACAAGAGCGTGCTCATCCATTGCCCGGCGGGTCTGGCCGTGATGGCCAAGTTCGAACTCAATGGCTGGGGCCAGAACACCGTGCCGCAGACCGCCCTCAACGGTCGCCAGGGCTACCAGCCGCGCGGCAAGGTGCTGGGAGGCTCCAGCTCGATCAACGCCATGGTCTACATCCGCGGCCAGCATGCCGACTACGACCACTGGGCCGAAGAGGGCAACCCCGGCTGGGGCTGGGAAGACGTCAAGCCCTACTTCCTCAGGGCCGAGCACAACGAGCGCGGTGCCGATGCCTGGCACGGGGAGGGCGGGCCCTTCAACGTGGCCGACCTGCGCTCGCCCAACCGCTTCAGCCAGCTGTTCACCGAGGCCGGCGTGCAGGCCGGCCACCCGCACAACACCGACTTCAACGGCGCCACGCAAGAGGGCGTGGGCATGTACCAGGTGACCCACCGAAATGGCGAGCGCCACAGTGCGGCCAAGGGCTACCTCACGCCGCACCTGGCGCGCAGCAACCTCCAGGTGATCACCGGCGCGCACGCCACGCGCATCCTGTTCGAGGGTTCGCGCGCCGTGGGTGTGGAATACCGCCAGGGCGGTGCACTGCACGAGGTGCGCGCCAGCCGCGAGGTGCTGCTCAGTGCGGGCGCGCTGCTCTCGCCGCAGTTGCTCATGCTCTCGGGTGTGGGGCCGGGCGCGCACCTGCAGCGCCATGGCATCCCGGTGCTGCACGATCTGCCCGGTGTGGGCCAGCACCTGCATGACCACCCGGACGTGGTGCAGGTATTCAATGCGCCAGCGCTCAAGGACCTGTTCGGCATCTCGCCTGCCGGCATGCTGGCCCAGTTGCGCGGTGTGCTGGAGTGGCGCCGCAGCCGCACCGGCATGCTCACCACCAACTTCGCCGAGGCGGGCGGCTTCATCAAGAGCGACCCGGCCGAGGCCGCGCCCGACCTGCAACTGCACTTCGTGATCGGCAAGCTGGTGGACCATGGCCGCAAGACCGTGCTGGGCCATGGCTACTCGGCCCATGTGTGCCTGCTGCAGCCGCGCAGCCGGGGCACGGTGGGCCTGGCCACCAAGGACCCGATGGCCCTGCCGCTGGTGGACCCGCGATTCCTCACCGACGCCGACGACATGCAGCGCATGGTGCGCGGCTTTCAGCGCCTGCGCGAGATCCTGGCCCAGCCTGCGCTGGCCCGTTTCGGAGCGCGTGAGCTGCCGGCATCGGCCGGTGCACAGACCCCCGCGCAGATCGAGCAGTTCATCCGCCAGTATGCCGACACCATCTACCACCCTGTGGGCACCTGCCGCATGGGGCCAGGCCCGCTCGACGTGGTGGATGCGCAGCTGCGCGTGCATGGCCTCGCCGGCTTGCGCGTGGTGGATGCCTCCATCATGCCGCGCATCGTGAGCGGCAACACCAATGCGCCCACGGTGATGATCGCCGAGAAGGCCGTCGACATGTTGCGCGCCGCAGCGTGAGGAATATCACGCCGCGGGTGGCGTCGGGGCGCTGAAAGCGGAAGTTGTTCACAGGCGAAAACGCCGCGCTTTCCTAGACTTCTTTCATCGGCTGCGGGTGCATGGTGCACCCGGCCGAACACTGCCAAAGAGACAGTGTGCAACGGCCCGCAAGGGCAGCATGAAAGAAGAAGACTGCGATGAACATCGACCCCCGCGAAATCTCGGCCCTGATCTCGGCACATTCCGACGCCTCGAATTCCACCGGCGCACCGCGCGTCGACATGTATGCCGGCATCCACAAGGCGTTGCGCGCCCTGATGTCCGACACCCTGCTGGCCCTGGGCCGCATGGACGTCAGCGACGACCTGGAGTTCGCGACCCACTGTGAGCGCGTGATGGAGCTGCTGGACCTGTGCCGCTCGCACCTGCAGCACGAGAACACCTTTGTGCACGCTGCCATCGAGGCGCGCGCGCCGGGTGCGGCCCGCGTGCTCGAAGGCGAGCATGGCGAGCACGAAAAAGCCATCACGGCGCTGGCCGCCGGCGTCACGCAGCTGCTGGGCTGCCCCCCTGTGGCGCGCTCGGCGGCGGCGCATGTGCTGTACCGGCAACTGGCGCTTTTCATCGCCCACAACTACGAGCACATGCATGCCGAGGAAACCGGGCACAACAGCGTGCTGTGGGCGCACTACAGCGACGAGGAACTGATCGAGATCCACAACGCGCTGGTGGCCTCCATCCCGCAGGCGGAAATGATGGCCATCCTGCGCTGGCTGGTGCCCTTCATGTCGCCGCCCGAGCGCACGGCCATGCTGGCCGACATGCGCGCCCATGCCCCGGCGCCGGTGTTCCAGGCCGTGCTCGACAGCGTCAAGCCCCACCTCACGCCCTACGAATGGATCAAGCTCATGCGCAGCCTGGACCTGTCGGCAGAAACCGCGCCACCGTACTGATGCGGGACAGCACCCGCGGCGCAGCCGGCCCGTAGCGCAGCGCGTACGCCGGGCTCAGGCCGCGGCGGCCTCGGCCGGCGCGTAGCACCAGCGGTTGCGGCCGTTGCGCTTGGCCTCGTACAGGCCGGCGTCGGCATGGGCGATCAGCTCGTCCACACCGCGCCCATGCTCGGGGAAGTGCGACAGGCCGATGCTGGTGCCGATGTCGGCGCCCCCGGCTGCGAGCTGGAAGCGGTCGGTCAGCACCGCCACCATGCGGTTGGCCACGCCCTGTGCATCGTCGGCGCTGGCACCGGGCAGCACGCACAGGAATTCGTCACCGCCCAGCCGGGCCAGGGTATCGCCCTCGCGCAGGCAGCCGCGCAGGCGTTGCGTCACCAGGCACAGCAGTTCGTCGCCCGCCGCATGGCCCATGGTGTCGTTGACATGCTTGAACTTGTCCAGGTCGAGGAACAACACCGTGAGCAGGCCATGGCGCGTATTGGCGTCGGTCAGGGCCTGGCGCAGCCGGTCGCGCGCGATCATGCGGTTGGGCAGGCCGGTCAGCGGGTCCAGGTTGGCGGCTTCCAGCTCGCGGCGGGTCTGGTCCAGATCGGAAATGCGGCATTCGAGTTCGAACTCGCGCGCTTCGAGCTTGACCACCATATGGGCAAAGGCCTCGGCCAGGCGGGCCTGCACGCTTTCCTCGGGGCGCTCGCCCGTCATGTCCATGAGCGGGCCGATGGCGCGCAGGTCACCCTGCTGCGCGATGCGCTGCATGATGTCGCACAGGCGTTGCAGGAAGGGGTCCTCGGTCTCGACAGGGGTCACGGATGGTTCTCCTCATTGCGGCTGGCGGCATGCCGGTCGCCGCCCAGGCGCGCAAAGCGCCGAAATCACCGCTGCAACGGCAGCTTCGGGCACCAGAAAAAGCGCAAAGCGAGGCGCACAAACGACAGCCGCGCAACGGGCGCAATGATACGCTTGTACACTTGTTAACAATCCGGGGCTTGTCAACACGGGTGTTTCGGGCGAGCCGAAGGGCTGGCCCTAGAGCGATTGTGCCGCCTTGGCGGCTGGCAGGCAGCGCGACACCGTGACCTCGTTGACATCACCGTCGCGCCGATACTCAAACCGATCTGCCAATTTCTGCACAAAATGCACGCCCAGGCCACCCACGTCCCGATCATCCAGCGATGCCTCCACGTCGGGCGCCGCGAGGGTGGTGGGGTCGAACGCCTTCCCATGGTCGCGCAGCACGGCCTGCAGCCGGCCCGGCGCTTCAAAGCGCAGGCGTACTTCCACCAGGCCGCCCTGTCCCGCGTAGCCATGCATGGCCACATTGGTCAGCAATTCGTCGAGCATCAGCCCGAAGGAGGAGGCCAGGGGCATCGGGACGCCGTTGTCGTCGGCCCAGGCCTCCAGCCGCTCGAAGAACGCGGGAAGTTCGGCCACGGTGCCGTGCAGGGTCTGCTGCCATTCGAGCGGTGGATTCATGGGTGTCTGCGCGCTGAAACCTGGGGCTGTACCGGCGGGCGCTGTCTTCGCCCCGGTCCGGTCGGTCGCCAGAGCATTGTGGCATGAGCCGGACCATGCAGACGCTTTCATCCTCCCAGGCTTCGGACACCGCCGTCGCGGCCAAGCCGACCTTCGCTGCACTGTGGGAGCTCGGCGGGCTGTGGCTGCTCATCGTGCTGGCAGGCATCGCATTGATCGCCAGCCTGCTGCTGGACGTGCGCGCGCAGGAGGAAGCCCAGATCCAGCGCTCACGCCTGTCGCTGACGCTGGTGGAGCTGCAGGAGTCCATCGAGGGCGACCTGGCGCTGGGCTTTGACCTGCCCGACCACCGCGGTATCCAGCCCCGGCTGGAGCGCGCCCTGGCGAGCGACAGCCAGCTGTACGCCATCGATGTGGTGGACCGCGCCGGCACGGCCCTCTTCAGCACCGACCGAGGTGCCGTCGGCGAGGCGCTGCAGCCGCGTGCGGCGCGCGCGGCCGAGGCCGGCGCGCGCCAGGACCGGGTCTGGCATGCGGCGCTGCCGGGCGAGGCCATCATGGGCCTGCCCCTGCACAATGCCTTTGGCGAGGTCGTGGGCCACATTGGCGCCACCTACGCAACCCAGGCCGTGCGCTTTCGGCTCGCCGTGTGGCAAGCCGATGGGCATACGCTCACGCTGGGCGCCATGGCCGTGCTGGTGCTCGCCACGGCCGGCCTGCTGGGCTGGCTGGCCACGCTCTGGGCCCTGCAGCCGCAGTCGGCCCGCCTGCGTGCCGAATGCCGGGGTGCCCAGGCCCGGACACTGGCACGCAGTGCCCAGGTGCGCCAGCGCATGGACGATTGCCTGGTGCGCCTGGACGAAAGCGAGCGCTCCGAATGACGCGCACGCGCCGCCCCTGGGCCCCCGCCACCCGCCTGGGCATCGCCGCCCTGGTGCTGCTGCTCTTGGCAGCCTGTGCCCTGTCCATCCACACCTATGACCAGTCGCGCGAGATGCGGGCTGCCAGTGACCGCACGCGGTCGCAGCTGATGGCGCAGTCGCTGAGCCTGCGCATCAGCCATGCGGTCGAATCCGGCATTCCGCTGCCCAGCCTGGTCGGCGTCGAGGCGCTGTTCCAGCAGCGCATGGCGTCGCAGCCCGACATCCACGCCGTGGCGCTGGTGCTGCCGGGCGGCAAGCTGCTCTGGCAGACCACGCGCGATGCCAGCGCGGCGGGTGCCACGGCCGAGGCGCCGGTGCAGGTCCGTGGGGCCTCGGTTGCCACCCTGCGCCTGACCCTGCGCGACAGCGGTGCCGCCACATTTGCCCGTGCCACCGCCGCGCTGCTGCTGCCGGCCATCGCGCTGCTGGCGCTGCTGGCCTATCTGGCCGCGCGCTTTTCGCAGGCCCAGGGCATCGAGTTGCGCAACCATGCGGCCTGGCGTGCGCGCCGCGCCATCGCCCAGGGCCGCTACGACAACACCGTGGTGCTGCCGCAGCGGCGCGGGTTCGACCTGCGCGTGCAGCAGCTCGGCCATGCCGTGCGCAGCGTGCACGAAGGGCTGGTGCGCGTGCGCCGCCTGATCGCCTCGCTGCGCCAGACAGAGCCCCAGCACACGCGCCGCGAACGCCTGGACCAGTTGCTGGCCAAGGCCGAGGCCGACGACCGCTTTGCCGAACATGGCATCGCCCAGGTGCGGGTGGTTGCCGTGGAGGCGCAGGCATTCTGGATCGCGCTGCTCGTGGCCTTGAGCGCGCTGGCGCTGCAGACCCTGTGGTTGCGCAGCCTGCACCTGCAAGGTGAAACCCCCTGGCAATGGCAGGGCGTGGCGCCGGCCACGGCGGCGAGCCTGGTCGCCTTCTTCGGGGCGGGCATGGTGGCCTGGTCGGTGACACGCTGGCGCCGCTGGCCCGCACCCACCGTGGTGCTGCCCGCCTGCGCTGCCCTGCTGGCCACGGCCGTGGCCAGCGCGGCAGGCCTGCCCGCCAGCCTGCCTTGGGTTTTTTCCATGGCAGCGGGCGCCTGGCATGGCCTGGTCGTAGGGGCCGTGCTGGCCGCCTGCCAGGCCGTTGAACAGGTGCCTCGCACCCGGCCCGACTACGCATACGCGCGGCCGCGCTGGCGCGCCGCCACGTGGAGCGCCTGGACCGTCACTGCCGTCTGGCTGGGCCCGGCGCTGGGCAGCCTGGCGCTGGACGCTCTGGGCACGCTGCAAGGGGCGTATTCGCTGCTGCTTCCGGCCTTGTGCGCGGGATTTTTCGTGGTGCGCTGGAACGAGCCGCGCAGTCCCTGGCGCAGCCGCACGGGCGTGCACGGCAGTGGCCTGGCGGAGGCGCCCCAGCCCGTGACCGGGCGCGCCAGGGCGCTGGGCCAGTCGGGCGCCGCCGGCCTGCTGCTGGGCTGGGCGCTGGCTGCCCATGCGCTGGGGCAGCCCACCCTGTGGGCCCCTCTGCTGGGGCTGGGGGTAGGGGCAGGGCTGTTCCTGCGCAGGCGCTTGCCGTCTTCGGCTGTCCTCGCGGCGGTTGCCGCCGTGGCCACCCTCCTGGCCCTGGCGTCGGGCGGGCTCTCGTTCGGCCCCTCCCTCCAGGACGCGGTGCTGGCACTGGCCGCCCTGCTGGCCGGTGGCGCGCTGGGGCGCCTGGCGCGTGCGACCGAGGTCGAGCAGCAGTTGCCGGGTCTGTCCACGGCCCAATGGGCTGTGATGGGCATAGGGGCCGTGGGCGCCAGCAGTGCCCTGGGGGCCCACCTGCACGGCGGCTGGCCACTGCTCGCGGCGGTGGCGCTGTTGCTGGTCTGCGGCCGCGCCGCGCCGCGCGCCGGGGGGCACCATGCACCTTAGGTACCGGCTGATTGCCATTTTGTTGGCCGCCATGGCCCTGCTGGTCGCAGCCTTCGCTGCGATGGGCTGGCTCAGCGACCAGCGCTGGTCGCAGCGCTACGACGAAGTGCTGCTGCAGAACCAGCGCATCGCCTGGGACAAGCTGCAGAACGAGAACCTGGATCGCCAGGACGTCCTGGCCCAGCAATTGCTGCAGGACGCCGCGATCCGCGATCTGGCGGCGCAGGGGGGGGCGGCCCGTCTGGACGCCCTGCTGGCGGCCGCGACCCGGCGCGCCCCGGGGGTGCGCATCGATGTCTTCGACCGCCAGGGCACCCTGGTGGCCACCACCGAGCCCGGCATCGATCCACAGCCCATGGCCGAAGTGCGCTGGGTGGCTGCGGCCAGTGGCCAGGCCGGTGCCGTGCGTGGCCTCACCCAGGTGGCCGTACGCCAGTACCAGTGGGTGGTGGTGCGCGGCTTCGACGGCGGTGCGCTGGCCGTGGGCCAGGACGTCGCACCCAAGCTGTCCGAGCTGGCCGGCTACCTCGGGGGCGACATCTTCCTGGCCAATATGCGTGGCGCCGAAGCCGTGGGCACCCGCGCGGGCGTGCTGGCCGCCACCGAGACGCCCATTCCCGTGCGCTCCAACCAGGCCGTCACCGTGCAGGTGGATGACCACGACAACCAGCCCCGTGCCCTGCGCATCGTCAGCCAGCCGGTGCACAACCCCGACGCACGCATCGTCGGCTCCCTGGTCTGGATGCAGGACGTGAGTGCCACGCACTATGCGGACCTGCTGTTCTCGCGCGCCACGCTGGCCGCGGCGCTGGTGTTCGCCGCCGTGCTGGCGGCAGGCCTGGTGGCCTACCTGCGCCATGCCATGGAGCCGTTGGCGCGCTCGGTCGGCGTGCTCAACGCGCTGGCACGCGGCGCCACCGACGCGTCCCTGGACCAGGGCGAGGAAGACGCCGAGGACGAGTCCGGAGAGATCGCGCGCGGCGTGGTGGCCATCCGTTCGGAGCTGCTGAACCTCGAGACCCTGCGCCAGGAGCGCATCCGCATCCGGCAGCAGCAGGAACGCCTGATCCGCGGCCAGCTGCGCACCCTGGCCGACAGCCTGGACCCGGCCTCGCGCGAGGAGATCCTCACGGCGCTCGGTTCGAGCGCCGAGGCGCAGGCCGGCCCCGGCGCGACCGAGGCGAATGCCGCGCCGACCAACCAGCTGGCCGAACTGGCCGGTATCCTGGGCCGCATGTCCGGCCTGGTGACCAACCAGCAAAACCGCCTGCTCAAGCTGCTGCGCGAGCTGCAGGCCGCGGTGCAGACCCAGGCCACCCTGGCCAGCCTGCAGCAGGAACTGGAGATCGCCCGCCAGATGCAGCTGTCCATCCTGCCGCGCTCGGCGCCGGACGTGGACGAGGTCGACATCGCGGCCACCATGATCCCGGCCAAGGAGGTGGGGGGCGACTTCTACGACTACTTCCCGATCGACGCCGAGCACCTGGCCGTGGTGGTGGCCGACGTGTCGGGCAAGGGCGTGCCGGCGGCCTTCTTCATGGCGATCTCGCGCACCCTGCTCAAGAGCAATGCGCTGTTCCTGCGCGAACCGGGTGCCACGATACGGGCCCTCAACGACCAGCTGTGCGCCGAGAACGACCAGATGATGTTCGTCACCGTGTTCTACGGCGTGCTGCACCTGCCCACCGGGCGGCTGGTCTATGTGAATGCGGGCCACAACCCGCCGGTGCGCCTGACCGGGCCCGACGCCGCGCTGTTCCCGCGCGGCCGCAACATGGCGTTGGCCGTGATGGAAGAGCAGGAGTACATCGAGGGCGAGGTCACGCTGGCACCCGGAGAAACCGTGGTGTTCTATACCGACGGCGTGACCGAGGCCACCAATGCGGACAATGCCCTGTTTGGCGACGATGCGCTGCTGGCGGCCATGGCCGCCATTGGCAGCGACCCCCGGGGTGTGGTCACGGCGCGGATTCCCGACCAGATCGTGCGCGCCGTGCGCGGCTTCGAGAACGGCGCCGCCCAGGCCGACGACATCACCGTGGTGGCACTAACCTACCGGGGGCGGCGGTTGTGAACCAGATGGCGCGCGTAGCGCAAGGACACCGTGCCATCGGGTGCGCGCACCTCGCCCACACAGGCGTAGCCGGCCAGCGCCGCGGCGCGCAGCGCCTCGTAGTCCAGGCTGGGCAGCAGCAGCTCGCCCTCGTCCGCAAAGTCCATGTCCTGCTCCAGGTCGATCATGGCCACGTGGCGCTGCAGGCCGTCGATCATGCCGGTCCAGACCACGCGCAGGCCCTGGCGCAGCATGTTGTGGCGGCTGCGGTGGTTGAGCAGGGACACCATGGCCATGCACAAGGGGCGTCCACAGGCCAGTGCCAATTCCAGCCGCGCCGACAGCAGTGCGCGCTGCAACTGGCGGCCACGCCACTGCGGCAGCACCATGCAGCTCGACAGGTGCGCCACCAGGCCCTGCTGGGCCGGCGCGAGGCCGATCACCTGGCCCAGGTTATGTGCTTCCTGTTCGCCCGGCAGTTCCAGCATGGCGTAGGCAATCAGCGCATCGTCCACGAACACACCGATGACCCCGCCGCCCGGGTACATGTGGGCCAGGAAGAAATCCTCCTCATCGTCTTCGCGCACGTAGAAGTCAGAGTGGGGCAGCGTGGCCAGCACCGTGTTGCGCAAGTCCACCCAGGCATCGAAGTCGTGCGCATCCAGCAGGCGCGTGCGCGCCTGGGGAAGGTTGCCCAGGCCGGCTTCGGGCAGCAAGGCGGGCTGGATCAAGGCAAAAGAACTGAGCACGGTGGACGGGGAGGCACACAATGTGCGCAACGGATCGAAAGGGTTGAAAGTAGTCGTAAGGATTCCGAGACTATAGAACAGCCGCAAGACATCCGATAGAAACGGATTACCGAGGACGTACTTTCATGACCGACACGACCCCCACCACGCCCGACAGCGAGATCGATGTGGCCGCCATGCAGCGGCGCCTTCGGCGCGAATCGCTGATGTTCGCGTCGATCTTCGCCCTGGTGCTGTTCGGCCTGTCCCTGGTGCTGATCGCCTGGCGGACCGAGCAGTTGCTGACCCAACTGGCGCAGGACCGCACCGTGCGGCTGCTGCGCCAGGTGGCCGACGAGGCCGAGTCCGGGCTGCGTTTCGGCGTCTCGGTGGCCGACCAGACTGTCCTGTCCGAGCGGGTGGCACGCCTGGGCGCGGCGGGCAGCCCGCTGCGTGGGGTGTTCATCGACACCGACCGTGGCGAGGCCGTGCTGAACGCGGGCGATGCGGCCCTGCATTCCACCATCGCTCCACGCTGGCGACAGGCGCTGCTCGACGCCGGGCCGGGCCATGCGCCGGCGGTGCGCAACACCGGCCGCCATGCCTGGATCGGCGCGGCCATCTTCGACTCCACCGGCGCGCCGGCGGCCACTCTGTGGGGGGCGCTGGATCCGGCCGAGGTGCGCGCCCAGGCGCGGGACGCCGCGCTCGACATGGTGCTGCGTGCGCTGCCGCTGATGCTGCTCGCCCTGGTGACCACCTGGTGGCTGCTGCTGCGCTGGAGCACCCGCATCATCACCTCGATGCGTGGCGTTGGCCGTGACAACGATGCCCAGGCGCCCCCGGGTTCGGCCCGGCAGCTCTGGCTGGCCGTGGTCTTCAGCGTGGTGGTGGCGCCTGCCGCCATGCTGTGGATCGCGCGCGAGGCCGCCCGTCCGGCCGTCACGGCGCAGATCCAGGCAAACGCCGATGCCGTGGGCCGTGCCCTGTCGGGCCAGGTCGCACGCGCACTGTCGCTGGGCGTGCCCTGGAATGCCATGAACGGCATGGACGAGTTGTTCCAGCAACAGCTCAAGGAAGCGCCCGAGCTGAGCTACCTGGCGCTGCAGCCGCCGGGAGAAGCGGCCCGCAATGCCACCTGGGGCAGCGATGTGCCTGCGCAGGCCCGCACGGGAGAGGCCTCGTCCGACCTGCTGCGCCGCACGCTCACGGCCGGTGACGGCGCTGTGGTCGTCGGCTACCCGGCCGACTTCGTGGACCGCCAGCTCGCCGGCATGCTGATCGACCTGGTGCTGGCCCTGGTGATTGCCGCCGTGCTGGTGCGCGAACTCTCGCGCGGGCTGTGGCGCCGCTCGCTGCTGTTCCCGCTGTCCGCCTACGTGCAGGCGCGCCTGTGGCAAGGGCTGCAGCGCCGCTGGCAAAAGCGCCATGCCATCGACCAGGAAAGTGCCCAGGCCCATGACCGCGACGCCGCCGAATGCCGGGCCCAGCTGATCCGCGCTGCGCGCAGCGATGGCCCCACGGCCGAAGCGCCCCAGGTCGGGGCGCAGCTCACCCTGCTGCGCCTGACGGTGTTCCTGGTGGCCCTGTCCGAAGAACTGTTGCGGCCCTTCTTCACCGTGTTCGCCAGCGAGGTGCGGCCCATCGATGCGTCCCTGTCGCCCGCCATGGTGGCCGGATTGCCCGTGGCCGCCTTCATGGCCACCCTGGCCCTGGCACAACCAGCCGGCCCGGCGCTGGCGCGACGTTTCGACCTGCGCTGGAGCCTGATGCTGTCGGCCCTGGCCGGCACGCTGGCGCTGACCGCCACCGCCTGGGCCACCGATGCCTGGACCCTGATCGGCCTGCGCGCCCTGGGCGGCGCGGCCTACGGCCTCGCGCTGATCCTGGTGCAGACCGCCATCGTGCGCATCACGCCGCCGCAGCAGCGCGCGCGCGGCCTGGCCGAAGTGGCCGCGGCCATCGTGGCGGCCGGCATCGTCGGCCCGCCCTTCGGCGGCATGATTGCCGCGCGTGCGGGCGACGGCATCGGCTTCCTGGCCTGCGCGCTGTGCATGGTCGGCGCCCTGCTGGCTGCGCTGCGCCTGTCGCTGCCCGTGCCCGAGGGCAGCCCTGCGGCCCAGCGCGGCCTGGCCACCACCGGCGGCTGGCGCGGCTACATGGCGGTGCTGCGCGAGCCGCGCGCCATCTGGGTGATCCTGGGCGCAGCGCTGCCGGGCCGCCTGGTGGCCGTGACCATTCTCTCGGTGGTCGTGCCCCTGTACATGAACGAGCTGCAGCAGCCGCCTGCGGTGGCGGGCCGGGTGCTGCTGCTGTACTTCCTGTGCTTTGCGCTCTCGGCCTCGATGGTGGCGCACTGGTCCGACCTGCTCGGTCAGCGCAAGCCCTTCATCGTGGCCGGCGGCGTGTTCAGCGTGCTGGCCTGCCTGTCGCTGCCGCTGCTCGGTGGCGTCTGGGGCATGGCCACCTGCTGTGCGCTGCTGGGCCTGGGCCAGGCGCTGCAGTCCTCGCCCCAGATCGCGCTGACGACCGAGGCCTTCGAAGGCGTGGACGCCAGCCGCGCCACTGCCACCCCCGAGCAGGCGCTGGCAGCCTTCCGGCTGATCGAGCGCGGGGGCAGCATCGTCGCACCCTTTGTCACGGCGGTGGCCGTGACCGCTTTCGGCTATGCCGGCGCAGCGGTGGCCGTGGGCCTGCTGCTGTCGGTGACGACATTGAGCCTGGCCGCCGGCCTGCGCAACCCCCGCATCCAGGCCGCCGCAGCCGCCTGATGACCCCAAGGAGAATTCCGATGACCAAGCTGCGCCGCCTCCTCCTCGCCGCCGGGGCCGTCTGCGCCCTGGTGGGTAGCTCGGCCGCCACGGCCCAGAGCGCCGCCAATGCCGCCGCGGCGGGCGTTGCCGCCGCCACCAAGCGCTTCACCGTCGCCATGGTGCTGCCCCGCGACGACCAGAACATCGAGGCAGGCTTCACCGGTTACCTGCAACGCCAGGATGTGCCCGTGCAGTATGTGAGCATCCGCTTCTCGGGCCGCAGCGAAGACATTCCCGAGCTGCGCGCCAAGGTGCGCGCGGCGCGCCCGGACCTGATCTACGCCTGGGGCACGCCCACCACCCTGGCCCTGGCCGGCCGGGACGACCAGGCCGGCAAGGACGACGCGATCCGCGACCTGCCCATCGTCTTCACCGAGGTCACCGACCCGGTAGGCGCGGGCCTGCTGCGCACGCTGGAGGGCCATGGCCGCAATGTCACGGGCGTAAGCCATGTGGCGCCTTTGCCGGTGCAGCTCAATGCCATCCGGGCCTACCGTCCCTTCGCGCGCCTGGGCTACCTGCACAACCCGGCCGAGCCCAACTCCGGCCTGATCCGCGACCGGCTCAAGGAACTCGCGCGCACGCAGAACTTCGAGGTGGTCGAGGCCAGCCTGCCGCTGCTGCCCCAGGGCGGCCCCGACCCGGCGCAGATCGCCCCGCAGATCCAGACCCTGGCCGAGCGCAAGGCCGACTTCCTCTATGTCGGCCCCATCACCTTCCTGGCCTTCACGCACCGCGACGCCGTCACCGCCGCCGCCCTGCAGAACAAGCTGCCGACCTTCTGCGCCACCGAGAGCATCGTGCGCCAGTCCGGCTGCCTGTTCGGCCTGTTCTCCAATGGGGCCAACATCGGCCGGTATGCCGGCTCCATGGCGCGCCAGATCCTGGTCGAGAAAAAGCCGCCCCAGGCCATCGCCGCCTCCACACTGCAGCGTTTCTCGCTGCTGATCAACATGCGCACGGTGCAGGCGCTCGACCTGTATCCGCCCATGCTGCTGCTGAATGTGGCTGAAGTGATCAACGTGCCCAAGCAGGCCGCGGCGAACTGAGGCGACTGCATCCAATGCACCCAACCGAAGTCCGAAGACTTCTTTTTCCTGCACCCCATTCCAGAGGATTGCGCCCATGAACCTCGAACAGGAGCGCCGCGACGACATCTTGATCCTGCGCCCGCGCGGCCGCCTCGACAGCAGCAGATCGCCCGAACTCGAACGGGTGGTCACCGAGCAGCTCGAAGCGGGAACGCAGCGCGTGGTGTTCGATCTCTCCGCGCTGGACTACATCAGCTCCGCCGGCCTGCGCGTGGTGCTGCTCGCGGGCAAGAAGCTGCGCGCCAGCAAGGGCAAGCTGGTGCTGGTCGGCCTGAGCGCCATGGTGCGCGAAGTGTTCGACATGAGCGGCTTTTTGACCTTGTTCGCCGTGACCAACACCTTGGACGAAGGCCTGGCGAAGGTCTGAGCAGGCCTTAGCAGGCTGTTGAAATTCACCGCTTGCCACCGAAAGCCCCCGCTTTAAGTTGCAGGCGCTCAGCAGACGGCTTGTTTGATTAGCCCTTGATGCCGCTTCGCGGTGGGCATCGGCCGCTCTTCACGACCCTATCTGCTCATCTGCGGCTCCATCGCGCTGAACATTCGCGCCATCCGCACGATGTTGCTGGCCGTCATGGTCAGCTTGAAGTGCTGGTCCACCCGCTCAATACCTCGATAGACCGTCTGGCGGATGCGTCCCACCGTCTTGCCCCAGCCAAAGTGCTCCTCGATGCGCTTGCGGATGGTCTGGCTGATCGCATATCCCCCGTGCCGTGTCGTTCTGCCGTCGATGGCACTGCCACCCCAGCGGGTGCTGTGGCTGGCCACATGGGGTGTCACATGCCGCTGGCGGCACGCCTGCACGAAGTCCCGGGTGTCATAGGCCTTGTCTGCCGC